>NZ_RZTO01000546.1:0-4322 GCF_003997225.1 Mesorhizobium sp. M2C.T.Ca.TU.002.02.1.1 | reverse complement strand
TGACAAGGCGAGCCTTGATCGACAACGCCTTGGCGATCTCGACCATCTGCTGCTGGGCGAGCGACAGCGACGCGACCGGCGCGTCGGCCGAGAAGTTGGCGCCGACGCGCTTCAGCAGCGGCGCCACCATGTCGCGCAGCCTGGCGCGGTCGACCAGCCTCAGCGGACCGGCGCGAAGCGGCTCGCGGCCGAAGAATATGTTGGCGGCGACATCGAGGTTTTCGAAGAGGTTCAGTTCCTGATGCACGAAGGCGATGCCGGAGCCGATGCTCTGCTCGACGGTCAGCCCGTCATGCGCCGCGCCATCGACGGTGATGGTGCCGCTGTCCGGCCGCGTCACGCCGCCGAGGATCTTCATCAGCGTCGATTTGCCGGCGCCGTTCTCGCCGACAAGGCCGATGACCTCGCCGGGCAGGACCTCCATCGAGAACCTGTCCAGCGCGACAACGCCCGGATAGGTTTTGCGCACGGCCTCCAGGCTCAGGAACGGAGCGGCGATCGGTTGAGTGGTGTCGGTAGAGGTCATCGCGCCTAGGTTTACCGCACGGGGCAACAGCCGGTGGCCACAGACTGACGGGCCTTGGCCGGCCCGTCAATACGAGCGCCGACAGGAACGCCGGCTCGGGGCAAACCTCGAGCCGGCGCAACTGTGCCGGGCTTACTTGCCCGCCATCGCCTTGAGGTTCGCGGCGTAGGCGTCGACGTCATCCTTGCCGATGATCTTGGTCGGGATGATGATCAGGTTGTTGGCCGGGATGCCCGACTTGTCGCCCTTCAGATAAGCGGCCATCAGCTTCATGCCCTGATAGGCCCATTCGAACGGCTGCTGCACCACGGTGGCGGCGACGGTGCCTTCCTTGACGCCGCCCAGCGTGATCGGATCGTCGTCGAAGCCGACGACGGTGATCTGGCCGAGCTTGCCGGCGTCGCGCAGCGCCTCATAGATGCGCGGTGTGTTGTAGGAGTAGAAGCCGACCATGCAGGTGATGTCGGGGCTGGCGACCAGCGCGTCCTCGACATTCTTCTTGGCGCGCGCCTGGTCGATGTCGTCGCCGCGCACGTCGACCAGCTCGATCTTGCTGCCGGCGAGCCCGTCCTTCATGCCCTGGATGCGTTCCTTGGCGTTGTCGGCGCCGAGCAGGCCGACGAAGCCCAGGCACTTGCCGCCGTTGGGCATCGCCTTCTTGGCGATCTCGGCGGCCTGCTTGCCGGCATCGACGTTGGACGAACCGATATAGGCGACGCGCTTGGTCTGCGGCGCATCCGAGTCGGTGGTGAACAGCGCTGTTTCCGACGCAATCTTGTTCAGCCCGTCGGTCGAGGTCTTGGGATCGACGGCCGAGACCATGATGCCCTTGACGCCTGCCGTCACCAGATCGTCCATCAGCCGCTGCTGGATGGCGACCGAGGACTGCTCCGGATATTTGAGCTCGAGATTGTAGTCGGGCAGCTCGCCCTGCGCCTTCTTCACGCCGGCTTCCGCCGCCTTCCAGAAGTCTGACGCGCCGTTGACGACGAAGGCCAGCGTCGGCTTGTCGTCCGCGCGGGTAACCGCCGTGGCCGCGAGCCCGATGAGCAAGGCCGCCGCGGCGACAGATGCATTACGGATCATGGATTTCATAGTTCAACCTCCCTTGTAGAACTTGCCTTGTAGAACTCGTCGCCGATGTCTCGGCCGCGGCCCGGACAACCCTCCTCCTCAAGGGTGCGGCGCAAAGGTCCGCCGACTTAAGAACGGTGCCGATCCGGCCGCGGTCGAGACACTAGACACTCATGTGGCGTTCGTAAATAGTCCGATTTGTCTGACATTTTCGTGAGAATGGACCCGAGCCCAGACCGGCAATGGCGCCGGTTTTCATGCAAGCGTCCCTCGCACCTGTCGCCACCGAACGGAGACGACGAGTTGACACTAGAACGCTAACGGCTATTAGTAAAGAGTATTAGTTATGAGGCGAGGGCGCGTATTTTCGAAGCGGGGGAGACGCTGGTCGAAGGGCACGCCGGGAGTGAGGAGAACGAGCGCGGCAAAGCCTGTAGCCGTGCCGAAGATGCAGGAATTGTCAGCACTATTGACCTTGTCTGACTGGTTTCGTCGCGAAGCGTCGTAGCCGGTGATTTGCATGTTATGCTTGCTAATATATATTAGTCGACGCCATCTCGATAAACGCGCCGACCTCGACCATCTTGCCGTTGCCGCCGCCTTTGCTTTAGAGCCGGCTGGGTTTGGGAAACGACCATGAGCGAACCGACGGAACTCAGCGATCCTCCCGGGACTTCCAGGCGCCGCAAGCCGGCCGCCAAGCCCAAGGGGCGCGTCACCATGACCGACATCGCGCGCGCCGCCGGCTGCTCGCAGGCGACGGTGTCGTTCGTGCTCAACAATTCGCCGGGCATCAGGCTGTCGCAGCAGACGCGCGACAGGGTGATCGAGGCGGCTCGAGCGCTGGGCTATTCGCCGCCGGTCTTTTCGGCGCTCCGGCCGCCGGTGACGCCGTTCGAGGGCCTGGACGGCGTCATCGGCTTCGCGGTCGACCAGCTCGCGACCAGCCCCGAGGCGGTGGTCGCCATCGAAGGCGCGCGACAGGCTTCGTGGAACGCCGGCAATGTGCTTCTGGTGGCGCAGACGATGGGCGACGCGGTGATGGAGCCGCGCGCCATCCAGGCCCTGACGCGGCGAGGCATCTCGGCGCTGATCTACATGACCATCTTCACCCGCGAGATCGCCGCGCCGGACTTCCTCTACAGCCTCGACATCCCGGTCATCCTGCTCAACTGCTACACCGCCGACTATGCCTTCCCGGCGGTGGTTCCCTCCGAGATCGCCGGCGGCCAGAGCGCGACGAGGCATCTGATCGCCCACGGCCATCGCCGCATCGCCACGATCACCGGCGAACCGTGGATGCAGGCCGCGCAGGATCGGCTGAAAGGCTATCGCCGTGCCTTGGCCACCGCCGACATCCCGTTCGATCCGGAACTGGTGGTCGAGGGCGACTGGTCGGCCAGCGCCGGCTATGCCGCGACGGTCAAGCTGCTCGGGCTCGAGGAGCGACCCACCGCGATCTTCTGCCAGAACGACCGCACCGCGATCGGCTGCTACGAGGCGCTGAAGGAAGCCGGCCTGCATATCCCTCAGGACATCTCCGTGGTGGGCTATGACGACGAAGAGATCGCCCGCCATCTCTTCCCGCCGCTGACGACGTCGATCCTGCCGCATCTGGCGATGGGCCAATGGGCGATCGAGCAGTTAGAGACGCCGCCGACGCCCGGCCGCGGACGCTATCCCATCACCAAGCTGGAATGCCCGCTGGTGGAGCGGGAGTCGGTCGCGACCGTGAAATCACCTACATAAAGCGCCGCCCCAGTCAGGCTACCTTCACTGCCGATGTTGCAAATCGCACGGCGCCTATGCACGGGTCGCGCCGTCGTTTAGCTTACGCTCATGAATGGGAGGCTCAGATGACATCCACCTTCACCGTCCATGCGGCATCTGGTTATGAGCAACTGATGGGACGCTGGAGCCGCAGGCTCGCGCCCAAGTTCATCGATTTCGCCGGGCTTGCCCCCGGCGAGACAATCCTCGACGTCGGCTGCGGTACCGGCAGCCTCACCTTCGAGCTGGCAAAATCAGCCGATCTAGCCGAGATTCAGGCCATCGACTTTTCGCCGGTCTTCGTCGAGGCGGCGAGGCAACGCAACACCGATCCGCGCATCACCATCGGCCAGGCCGACGCCATGGCGCTGCCGTTCGCCGACAATGCGTTCGACCGCGCGCTGGCGCTGCTGGTCCTGCACTTCGTGCCGGAGGCCGGCAAGGCGGTGGCCGAGATGCGCCGCGTCGTGCGGCCGGGCGGCGTGGTCGCGGCCGTGGTCTGGGACCATTACGGCGGCATGACCGGCATGCGCATGATGATCGACACCGTCGCAGCGCTCAGCGAAAGCGGGCGCCAGATGCGCAGCCGCTATTGCTTCCAGCCAATGATGCAGCCGGGCGAGATGAAGCGGACCTTTGCCGAGCAGGGTCTCGTCGACGTTACCGAGGCCGAGCTGATGATCCGCATGGACTACGCGGATTTCGACGACTTCTGGGCGCCGATCGGCGCCGGCGAAGGGCCGCTCGGCAGATACATGACCACGCTGGACGCGGCCGAACAGAAGCGCATCGAGGCCGCCGTGCGCGATGCCTATCAGGCCGGCAGGCCCGACGGCCCGCGATCCTTCGCCAATATCGCCTGGGCCTGCCGCGGGATCGTTCCCTGAACGTCGGCAGCGCCTCAATTGCCGGCGGCGGCCGCGGAATTGATCTCCCAGCCGTCGACCCAGAC
>NZ_RZTO01000545.1:0-4332 GCF_003997225.1 Mesorhizobium sp. M2C.T.Ca.TU.002.02.1.1 | reverse complement strand
GGCCGCACCGGCAAGAAGAGCCTCGGCCTGTTGCAGACCTACCAGCCGGACCATCCGGTGATGCGGGCGATCGTCTCGGGCGATTCGGAAGCGTTTTACGAGCGCGAGATCGCCGAGCGGGAACGGGCGGCCCTGCCGCCGTTCGGCCGGCTCGCCGGCATCATCGTCAGCGCGGCGACGCGAGCCGAGGCCGAAAGTCATGCGCGCGGCTTGCGGCGCGCGGCGCCGCAGGCCTCCGACCTCTTCGTGCTCGGCCCGGCCGAGGCGCCGCTGTCGCTGATCGGCGGGCGTCACCGTTTCCGCCTGCTTGTCCAGGGAGAGCGGCGCGCCGATATGCAGGGTTTCATCCGCGCCATGCTGGCGAATGGGCCGAAGCTGCGCGGCTCGGTCAGGGTGCAGGTCGACATCGACCCGCAGAGCTTCCTATAAAGCCATGGCCCCGAAGGAGTCCCGCTTATGAAAACCCTTGGCCTGATCGGCGGCATGAGCTGGGAATCGACGGCGATCTACTACCGCCTGCTCAACGAGATCGTGCGCAAGCGGCTGGGCGGACTGCATTCGGCGAAGCTGTTGTTGTGGTCGTTCGATTTCGCCGAGATCGCCGAACGCCAGCATGCGGGCGATTGGGAAGGCGCCGGCGCTCTTTTGGTGGACGCCGCGCGCAAGCTGGAGGCCGGCGGCGCCGAGGGTCTGGTGATCTGCACCAACACGATGCACAAGCTGGCCGACATGGTGCAGGCGGCCATATCGATCCCGCTCATCCACATCGCCGACGCGACGGGGCGCGCCGTCGTCGAGGCGGGCCTGAGGCGGCCGGCACTGCTGGCGACGCGCTTCACCATGGAGCAGGATTTCTACAAGGGCCGTCTCGCCGACAAATACGGCCTGGAACCTGTGGTGCCGAACCAGGCCGGTCGCGACATGGTGCACAAGGTGATCTATGACGAGCTTTGCCAGGGCATCGTCAAAGGCGAATCGAAATCCGCCTATCTCGACGAGATCGGCCGGATGCGGCGCACCGACCAGGTGGACGGCGTCATCATGGGCTGCACCGAGATCACAATGCTGATCGGCCAGGGGGATTTCGACGTTCCGGTCTTCGACACGACCCGCATCCATGCCGCGGCCGCGGTCGATTTCGCGCTCGCCTGATTGCGCTATTTCTAATGTGCCCGCCGTCCTCTGGCGCGCTTTCATTCCCTCGCTAGAATGCAGCGTTTCAGAACAAGAAATATGAGGGGGATCATATGGACTTTGCGTTTCCGTGGCCCGCGAGCCAAGGCGAATGGCTGGCCTGGTCGAGCGCCGTCGTGACCCTGGCCCTCGGCCTGTTCCTGTTCCTGGCGCCGGGGCTTGCATTTCGCGTGCTGCGCCTGCAGCCGAGGCCGGAGAAGGCGGCGGCGATCGCCGAGGGACGCGGCCGCATGTCCGGCTTCTATCTCGGCGTAAGCCTGTGCTGCATCCTTCTGGCGCAGCCGCTGCTCTATATGGCGCTTGGCTTCTCCTGGTTGTTCACCGCTTTCGGCCGGCTTTTGTCGATGATGTCGGACAGCGCCAACACACCTTTCAACTGGGTTTCGATCGTGGTTGAATTGGCGCTGGCGGCGTTGCCGCTGGCCTTTGCCTTCGGCTTCGTGCCGTGAATTCGGCGCTTGAGCTTGGCCTTCGCCGCCTGATGCGACAAAAGTGCCTGAAAACCATGCCGGACGATGCATTGCGGTCTTAAAAAGCCTGTGCTAGACGGCAATCGACTTTCGACCGGGGATAGCGGAAGCCGCGCCTCCGTGCTTGGAAAAATGCAGTAAGGTCAAAGATTTAGCCAGAGTTTTCGCTCGCGCCAACAATCTGCGGCCTGTCAGACAAGAGAAAAGACGGTCCGTGGCCCAATCGTCATCGCCAATCTCAGCTGTCGCAGAGCGCTATGCCGGCTCGCTGTTCGAGCTCGCGCTGCAGGACAATTCGGTCGCCAAGGTCGAGGCCGACCTTGCCGGCTTCGAGGCGCTGCTCAACGGCAGCGACGATCTCAAGCGGCTGATCAACAGCCCGGTGTTTTCCAGCGAGGACCAGGCCAAGGCCATCGCCGCCATCGTCGACAAGGCCAAGATCACCGGCCTGGTCGGCAATTTCCTGCGCGTCGTCGCCAGGAACCGCCGCCTGTTCGCGGTGCCCGGCATGATCAAGGCGTTCCGCCAGATCGCCGCCGAGCATCGCGGCGAGGCGTCCGCCGAGGTTACCTCGGCGCATGCGCTGACGGCCGCGCAGCAGACTGAACTCAAGGCGACGCTGAAGAGCATCGCCGGCAAGGATGTGGCCATCGCCATGACCGTCGATCCGTCGCTGCTCGGCGGGCTGATCGTCAAGATGGGCTCGCGCCAGATCGATACGTCGCTCAAAACCAAACTCAATTCGCTCAAGCTTGCACTGAAAGAGGTCGGCTGATGGACATCCGCGCCGCGGAAATTTCCGCAATTCTGAAAGACCAGATCAAGAATTTCGGCAAGGAGGCCGAGGTCTCCGAAGTCGGCCAGGTTCTGTCCGTCGGTGACGGCATCGCCCGCGTCTACGGCCTCGACAATGTCCAGGCCGGCGAGATGGTCGAATTCCCGGGCGGCATCCGCGGCATGGCGCTGAACCTCGAAGCCGACAATGTCGGCGTCGTCATCTTCGGCAACGACCGCGACATCAAGGAAGGCGACACCGTCAAGCGCACGGGCGCCATCGTCGACGTGCCGGTCGGCCCGGGCCTGCTCGGCCGCGTCGTGGATGCGCTCGGCAACCCGATCGACGGCAAGGGCCCGATCAAGGCCACCGAACGCAAGCGCGTCGACGTCAAGGCGCCCGGCATCATTCCGCGCAAGTCGGTGCATGAGCCGATGTCGACCGGCCTCAAGGCCATCGACGCGCTGATCCCGGTCGGCCGCGGCCAGCGCGAGCTGGTCATCGGCGACCGCCAGACCGGCAAGACCGCCATCATCCTCGACACGATGCTGAACCAGAAGTCGGTGCACGACAACGGCCCGGAGAAGGAGAAGCTCTACTGCGTCTACGTCGCCGTCGGCCAGAAGCGCTCGACCGTCGCGCAGTTCGTCAAGGTGCTGGAGGAGCGCGGCGCGCTCGATTACTCCATCATCATCGCCGCCACCGCGTCCGACCCGGCGCCGATGCAGTTCCTGGCGCCGTTCGCCGGCTGCACGATGGGCGAGTATTTCCGCGACAACGGCATGCATGCGCTCATCAGCTATGACGATCTGTCGAAGCAGGCCGTCGCCTATCGCCAGATGTCGCTCTTGCTGCGCCGCCCGCCGGGCCGCGAAGCCTATCCGGGCGACGTCTTCTATCTCCATTCGCGCCTGCTCGAGCGCGCCGCCAAGCTCAATGACGACAACGGCGCCGGTTCGCTGACCGCGCTGCCGGTCATCGAGACGCAGGCCAACGACGTGTCGGCCTACATCCCGACCAACGTGATCTCGATCACCGACGGCCAGATCTTCCTCGAGACCAACCTGTTCTTCCAGGGCATCCGTCCGGCGGTGAATGTCGGCCTGTCGGTGTCGCGCGTCGGCTCGTCGGCGCAGATCAAGGCGATGAAGCAGGTCGCAGGCTCGATCAAGGGCGAGCTCGCGCAGTACCGCGAAATGGCGGCCTTCGCGCAGTTCGGCTCGGATCTCGACGCCGCCACGCAGCGCCTGCTCAACCGCGGTTCGCGCTTGACCGAGCTGCTCAAGCAGCCGCAGTTCTCGCCGCTGAAGACGGAAGAGCAGGTCGCGGTGATCTTCGCCGGCGTCAACGGCTATCTCGACAAGCTGCCGCTCAACCAGGTCGGCAAGTTCGAGCATGGCCTGCTCAGCCATATGC
This sequence comes from Mesorhizobium sp. M2C.T.Ca.TU.002.02.1.1, assembly GCF_003997225.1. NCBI lineage: Bacteria > Pseudomonadati > Pseudomonadota > Alphaproteobacteria > Hyphomicrobiales > Phyllobacteriaceae > Mesorhizobium > Mesorhizobium sp. M2C.T.Ca.TU.002.02.1.1. Next base: position 477 of record NZ_RZTO01000545.1, on the reverse strand, counting down.
GCTCGGCCGGCAAGGACGTGCTCGACGGCATCCGCAAGGAGAAGGCGCTGTCGGACGATCTGCGCGCCAAGCTGAAGGCGGAAATCGACGCTTTCGCCAAGACCTTTGCTTGAACGACGCCGGACGGGATCAGGTTTGAGGCATGGCTTCGTTAAAAGACCTTCGTAACCGTATCGCCTCGGTCAAGGCGACGCAGAAGATCACCAAGGCGATGCAGATGGTCGCCGCGGCGAAGCTGCGTCGCGCGCAGGAGGCGGCGGAAGCAGCCAGGCCCTATTCCGAGCGCATGGGCGCGGTCCTGGCCAACATCACCCAGGCGATCGGCGGCGGCGGTGATGCCCCGGCGCTGATGACGGGCACCGGCCGGGACGACGTCCATCTGCTCATCGTCTGCACCGCCGAGCGCGGCCTGTGCGGCGGCTTCAACTCGCAGATCGCGCGTCTCGCCCGCCGCGTTTTCCAAAAGCGCCCGGAAGA
>NZ_RZTO01000544.1:0-4359 GCF_003997225.1 Mesorhizobium sp. M2C.T.Ca.TU.002.02.1.1 | reverse complement strand
GGGATAAAATGAGCGACGACGCAACCGGCTCGGTCTCGGCCGAGCGCGGCCTTCACGGCCACGACCAGTCCGTGGCGAGCTTTGATGAGGACCGGGGTTCATTTCTCAAAACCCTGCAGCGCTTCCTGCACGAATATCCCACGGCCGTCCCGTTCATTGTCCTGGTCATCGGCATTTTGATTTTCTCGATCGCGGCAGGCGGACGGTTCTTCGCGCCGTTCAATCTTTCGCTTGTGCTGCAGCAGGTCACCATCATCGCCTTTCTGGGCATCGCCCAGACGCTGGTCATCCTCACCGCCGGCATCGATCTTTCGGTCGGCGCCATGATGGTGCTGTCGTCCATCGTCATGGGCAGGCTGACCGTCACTTACGGCGTGCCGGTCGAATTGAGCTTCGTGCTGGGCCTGCTCACCGGCCTTGTCTGCGGCCTGATCAACGGCGTTCTGGTGGCGGTGATCAAGCTGCCGCCCTTCATCGTCACGCTCGGCACCTGGAGCGTCTACGGCGCGATGGTCATCTACGTCTCGCATTCCGAGACCGTGCGCGCCCAGGACATCGAAGCGGCGGGACCGCTGCTGCAATGGCTGGGCCACACGATCAGACTGGGCGGCGGCGCGGTGCTGACCTACGGCGCCATCGCCATGATCCTGACGGCGCTGATCATCTGGTATGTGCTGAACCGTACCGCGTTCGGCCGCCATGTCTACGCCACCGGCGATGACGATGAGGCTGCGCGCCTTGCTGGTATCAACACACGCGGTGTGTTCATCGCCGTCTATACGCTCGCCGGCTTCATCTGCGCGGTCGCCGCCTGGGCGCTCATCGGCCGCATCGGTGCTGCAAGCCCGCTCGGCAACCAGACCGCCAATCTCGATGCCATCACCGCCGTGGTGATCGGCGGCACCTCGCTGTTCGGCGGCCGCGGCTCGCTGGTCGGCACGCTGTTCGGCGCGCTGATCGTCGGCGTCTTCCGCAATGGTCTCGCGCTAGCTGGCGTCGACTCGCTCTGGCAGGAGTTCACCGTCGGCATCCTCATCATCCTCGCCGTCACCATCGATCAGTGGATCAGGAAGATTTCGGCATGAGCACGCAGCAGCCAATTCTTCAGGCCAAAGGCCTCAACAAGCGCTACGGCAGGGTGGTGGCGCTCGACAACGCCGATTTCGACCTGATGCCCGGCGAGATCCTCGCCGTCATCGGCGACAACGGGGCCGGCAAGTCGACGCTGGTCAAGGCGCTGTGCGGCGCGGTCATCCCGGATTCCGGCGCGATCGAGCTCAACGGCCAGCCGGTGCATTTCCGCTCGCCGATCGAGGCGCGCATGGCCGGCATCGAGACCGTCTACCAGAACCTGGCGCTGTCGCCTGCGCTGTCGATCGCCGACAACATGTTCCTCGGCCGCGAGCTGCGCAAACCCGGCTTTGCCGGGCAGTGGCTGCGCCGGCTCGACCGCTCGGCCATGGCGCGAATCGCCCGCGAGAAACTGTCGGAACTCGGGCTGATGACCATCCAGAACATCAACCAGTCGGTCGAGACGCTGTCGGGCGGCCAGCGCCAGGGTGTCGCGGTGGCCCGTGCCGCCGCCTTCGGCAGCCGCGTCGTCATCATGGACGAACCGACCGCGGCGCTCGGTGTCAAGGAAAGCCGCCGCGTGCTGGAGTTGATGCTCGACGTCAAGAAGCGCGGCCTGCCGATCGTGCTCATCTCGCACAACATGCCGCATGTCTTCGAGGTGGCCGACCGCGTCCACATCCATCGCCTGGGCCGTCGTCTCGCCGTCATCGACCCCAAGCAGTATACGATGTCCGACGCCGTCGCCTTCATGACCGGCGCCAAGGCTCCGCCGGAGGTGTTGGAGGCCTGATCGCGCCGCATTGTCGCGGGGATGGCGGACCGTGGCTGCTTAAATCGATTGAAACTATGCTGCAACGCACTAAGATAGGCTGGGAGGAACGGTGAAAGCCGCTATGATCAGGCCAGCTGAACGAGAGGCGAAATGACATCCGCCATGATTGAAGTCCCTGTCCTCGACAATCCCGATCCCAAGACGCTCGCTGAAGAGGTCCTGCTGTCGCTCAAATACCGGGTCGGCAAGGACACCACCGTCGCGACGCCCTATGACTGGCTGACGGCCTCGATCAAGGTGGTGCGCGACCGCATCGTCGACCACTGGATCCAGGCGACCAAGGAAGCCTACGACCAGCAGGAAAAGCGCGTCTATTACCTTTCGCTGGAATTCCTGATCGGGCGCCTGATGCGCGACGCCTTCTCCAATCTCGGCCTGATGGAGAACATGCGCGAGGCGCTGTCCTCGCTCGGCGTCGACCTCGACCTGATCGCGGCGCTGGAGCCGGACGCCGCGCTCGGCAATGGCGGTCTCGGCCGTCTCGCCGCCTGCTTCATGGAAAGCATGGCGACCGTCGACATCCCCGCCCATGGCTACGGCATCCGCTACGCCAACGGCATGTTCCGCCAGGAAATCCAGGGCGGCTGGCAGGTCGAGCTGCCCGAGACCTGGCTCGACCACGGCAATCCCTGGGAGTTCGAGCGGCGCGAACGCTCCTTCGAGGTCGGCTTCGGCGGCTCCGTGGAATCGATCACTTCGAAGGACGGCCGGCTCGAACGCCATGTCTGGAAGCCGACCGAGCATGTGCTGGCCGTCGCCTACGACACGCCGGTGGCCGGCTGGCGCGCCAACCGCGTCAACACGCTGAGACTCTGGTCCGGCATGCCGATCGACCCGATCCTGCTCGACAAGTTCAACGCCGGCGACCACATCGGCGCGCTGGCCGAAAGCAACAAGGCCGACGCGCTGTCGCGCGTGCTCTATCCGGCCGATTCTCACATGGCCGGCCAGGAGCTGAGGCTGCGGCAGGAATATTTCTTCTCCACCGCCTCGCTGCAGGACATCGTCCAGCGGCATTTGAGCCAGTATGGCGACCTGAAATCGCTGCCCGACAAGGCGGCGATCCACCTCAACGACACCCATCCCGCGGTCGCCGTGCCGGAGCTGATGCGGCTCCTGATGGACGTCCACGGCATGGACTTCGACCTGGCCTGGGATATCACCAAGCGCACCTTCGGCTACACCAACCACACGCTGTTGCCCGAGGCGCTGGAAAGCTGGCCGGTGCCGCTGTTCGAGCGGCTTTTGCCGCGCCACATGCAGATCGTCTACGCCATCAACGCGCAGGTGCTGCTCGAGGCGCGCGCCACCAACCAGTTCTCGGGCGATCAGATCGCCCGCATCTCGCTGATCCAGGAAAATGGCGATCGGCGCGTGCGCATGGGCAATCTGGCCTTCGTCGGCTCGCATTCGATCAACGGCGTCTCGGCGCTGCACACCGAGCTGATGAAGGAAACGGTGTTCGCCGATCTCCACAAGCTCTATCCCGACCGCATCAACAACAAGACCAACGGCATCACGCCCAGGCGCTGGCTGATCCAGTGCAATCCGGGCCTGACCACGCTCGCCCGCGAGGCGATCGGCGACCGCTTCATGGACGACATCGAGGCGATCAAGGGGCTCGATCCTCTGGCCGACGACGCGGCTTTCCGCGAAAAGTTCGCCGCCGTGAAGCGGCAGAACAAGGCGCGGCTCGCCAACCTCGTCGCAGACCGTCTGGGCATCAGGCTGGACCCGTCGGCGCTGTTCGACATCCAGGTCAAGCGCATCCACGAATACAAGCGCCAGCTGCTCAACATCCTGGAGGCGATCGCGCTCTACGACCAGATCCGCTCGCATCCCGAGCGGGACTGGATGCCGCGCGTGAAATTCTTCGGCGGCAAGGCGGCGCCCAGCTATCACAACGCCAAGCTGATCATCAAACTGGCCAATGACGTCGCGAAGGTCATCAACGGCGATCCGTCGGTGCGCGGCCTGCTGAAGGTCGTGTTCGTGCCGAACTACAATGTCAGCCTGGCCGAGGTGATGATGCCGGCCGCCGACCTCTCCGAGCAGATCTCGACCGCCGGCATGGAGGCGTCGGGCACCGGCAACATGAAGTTCGCGCTGAACGGCGCGCTCACCATCGGCACGCTCGATGGCGCCAATGTCGAGATCAAGGAACATGTCGGTGACGACAACATCTTCATCTTCGGCCTCACCACGGCGCAAGTCGCCGAGCGGCGCAACAACGGCTACATTCCGCGCGGTGTGATCGAGGCCTCGCCCGAGCTGTCGCAGGCGGTATCGGCCATTTCCTCCGGCGTCTTCTCGCCCGATGATCCCGGCCGCTATCGCGACCTGATGAACGGCCTCTACCAGAGCGACTGGTTCATGGTGGCCGCCGACTTCGATTCCTACGCCGCCTGCCAGCGCGAGGTCGACGCCGTCTGGCGCAACAGCCCCGACTGGTA
>NZ_RZTO01000543.1:0-4367 GCF_003997225.1 Mesorhizobium sp. M2C.T.Ca.TU.002.02.1.1 | reverse complement strand
CTGATCGGCGACGAGCGCCGGCAGGTCGGTCGTCCGGCAGCAAGTCGCGACACCGATTGATCGCCCTAAAGGGCGCAAGAGGACGCAGCGATTATCCAAACCGCGCCGCCGTCCAAGCCCCTCCAGCCGCGTTCGACTCCACCGCCGCGGCGACGAACTTCACGCCCCGCGCGCCGTCGACGACGTCGGGCACCTGTGCCGCGCGCGCCGCATCGACCGCACCACCCGTGCGATGCGCGCGGATGATGTCCGCTGCGTCACGGTAGAAATTGGCGAAGGCCTCGATATAGCCTTCCGGATGCGCGGCCGGCATGCGCGAGACGCGCCGGGCTTCCGCGGTCGAGCCATGGCCGCCGCGCACCAGCGTGCGCGTTTCCTCGCCATAGGGCGAGAAGCGCAGTTCCTCGGGCCGTGATCCTGACCATTCGAGCCCGGCCTTCTCGCCATAGATGCGCACCGAGAGGTCGTTGTAGTGGCCGGGCGAGGTCTGGCTGGCGAGGATGGTGCCCCGCGCCCCGCCCGACCAGCGCATCAGCACATGCGCGTTGTCGTCAAGCCGCCGCCCGGGCACGGCGGTGAAGAGGTCTGCCGAGACCGCCTCCGCCTCGAAACCGGAGACGAAGCTTGCGAGGTTGAAGGCATGCACGCCGATATCGGCGAGCACAGCCGACTGGCCCGCGCGCGCCGGATCGGTGCGCCATTCGGCCTGCTTCTGGCCCTCGGCGTCGATCGGCTTGGTCAGCCAGTCCTGGATATAGGCGCCGTGCACCGACACGATGCGGCCGAGCTCGCCCGCCGCCACCATTTCGCGCGCCTGGCGGACCATGGCGTAGCCGGTGTTGTTGAGCGTGACGACGAAACGGCGCTGCTTCGCTCGCGTCAGCGCCACCAGCGCTTCAGCCTCCTCAAGCGTCGTCGACAGCGGCTTGTCGCAGATGACGTCGATGCCGGCCTCGAGGAAGGCGGTCGCGATCGGCGCGTGCAGGTGGTTGGGCGTGACGATGACCACCGCCTCGATGCCATCGGCCCGCGCTGCTTCGGCCTTCGCCATGGCGCGGTAATCGGCATAGCTGCGCTCGGGCGCGATGCCGATCTCCGCGGCGGAGGCCGCGGCGTTCTCCGGATCCGAGGACAATGCGCCCGCGACCAGCGCGACCTGGTCGTCGAGCCGCATGGCGAGGCGATGCACGGCGCCGATGAAGGCATTGCGGCCGCCTCCGACCATGCCGACTCGGAGACGTTGACGCGACGTACCATCGGCGGTTGCATAGACCATGATTGCGATTATTCTCCCCAGGTTCGACATGCCGGCCGGTGCGGATACGTGACCGGCCGCGGTTGTTTTCGAATGATATTTCTATTTTTCGTTTTGTAAAACGATTGTGCCGCGTTAGCTTTTTACCCTCGGTCCAGGTGATGGACCGCATCCGGGTGGGCATGGATCGGATGATGCGTCCGATGGTTGGGGTCACGATGAGGCATATCCTATGAGCGGCCGCAGCAAGGCGGCCGACGAGCCGTCTGCGCACAGTCTGGAGACGGCGGCGAGAAAGCGGAGCCGATCACTGGCAGCACTTGGCTACACCAAACCACAAACCTATGAAGAGCTGCGGGCGGTGCTTTCGTCAGGCACCGTGCATTTCCCGAAACGGCTTCGCCAGGTGGCGATCTTCCTCTGGCAGCATCCGAGCGAGGTGGCGCTTGGCACGATCGCGCAGGTGGCGGACCAGGCCGGCGTGCAGCCCTCGACCCTGGTGCGCTTCGCGCAGATCTTCGGCTATTCGGGCTTTTCCGATTTCCAGCTCCTCTTCAAGGACCGCATGAAGGGCTCCTGGCCGGATACGCAAGGCAGCCAGGAAAAGCCCGCGGAGCCGAATGCAAACCTGCATTTCCTCAACGGCATGGTCGGCGCCTGCCAGGCTTCGCTCGGCCGCATCGGCAATGATTTCGATAGCGCCGCTTTCGAGACGATGATCGATCACCTGGCGGCGGCCGAACTGATCTATGTCATCGGCAGCAAGCGCGCCTTCCCCGTCACCACCTATCTGTCGCTGACGCTCTCGCAGCAAGGCGTACGCAACGTGCTGGTCGACAATGTCGGCTCGACCGCGCTCGACCAGGTCGGCTGCATCACGCCGCGCGACGCGGTGCTCGCCGTCTCTTTCAGTCCCTACAATTCGATCACGCCCGACCTCGTCGCCGTCGCGCATGAGCGCAAGGCGCGCATCCTCACCATCACCGACAGCACCTTTTCGCCGCTGGCAAAGCTCTCCGACACCTGGCTGGAAGTGGTCGAGCAGGACTTTGGCGGTTTCCGCTCGCTCGCCGCCTCGCTTGCCGTCGGCATGGCCTTGGTCCACGGCGTCGTCGCGCGCCGGACAGGCTGACAAGAGCAATTCCAGGAAAAGTGTGAGCGGTTTTCCGTCCGGAATTGCGAAAGACAAGGATTAGAGCGGTTCACCGGTTCCATGAAAACGGTGAGCCGCTCTAGCACGATTGACTAAAGAGAACCATCGTTCCATATTTGAAAAAATGGAAACTTTATTCCGGGAGGAGGAATGGAGGTTCGTCTCAACGGCAAGGTGGTGCTGGTCACCGGCGCGACGCAAGGCATCGGCCGGGCGATCGCCGAGATTGCCGCGCGTTCCGGCGCTGCCGGATTGCTGATCACTGGGCGAGACCAGAAGCGCGGCGACGCAGTGGCCGCCGAGCTTGTGGCCATGGGCACTCCTGCCGCCTTCGCTGCTGCCGATCTCGGCGATCCCGAAGCTCCGGCGCGGTTGGCAAAGGCCTGCATCGAACGCTTCGGCCGCATCGACGGCCTGGTCAACGCCGCCGGCCTGACCGACCGCGCTTCCTTCGCCGATGCAACGCTCGACGACTGGTCGTCGCTGTTTGCCGTCAACGCCCGCGCGCCCTTTTTCCTGATGCAGGCGACGATCGCCGATATGAGAAAACGCGGTCAGGGCGGCTCGATCGTCAACATCCTGTCGATCAACGCGCATTGCGGCTCGCCGGAGCTGGCCGTCTATTCCGCCACCAAGGGCGCGCTGGCGACGCTGACCAAGAACGCCGCCAATGCCCATCGCTTCGACCGCATCCGCGTCAACGGCATCAATGTCGGCTGGACCGACACGCCGGCCGAACGCGTCATGCAGGCCGAGACGCTCGGCCAGGGTCCGGGCTGGCTCGACGCGGCCAATGCGACGCAACCCTTCGGCCGGCTGTTCTCCGTGACCGACATCGCCAACCTCGCCGTCTTCCTGCTTTCCGACGCGGCCGGCCCGATGACGGGCACGCTGGTCGATCAGGAGCAATGGGTGATCGGAGCCAACCGGTGAGCGCCGAGACCCTCAGCCCCGCTCTGCTCGATCGCTTGCCGTCCGAAGTCCGCAAGCCGGCTTACGATCGCTCAGCGCTGAAGCCCGGGATCGCCCATATCGGCGTCGGCGCCTTCCACCGTTGCCACCAGGCCGAATACACCGACGACCTGCTGGCGAAAGATTTCGGCCGCTGGGGATTGGTCGGCATCAACATTCGCCCTCCCCTCCTAACCGATACGCTGGGACGCCAGGATGGCCTCTACACACGGCTGATCCGCCAGAACGACGAGGTCGAAGCGCGCATCATCGGCAGCATCATGCGCGTCGTCGACAGCCAGGAGAATGCTGCGCCGGCGCTGGAGATGCTCGCCTCGCCCGACATCGAGATGGTCACCATGACAGTGACCGAGAAGGGCTATTGCCACATCCCGTCGAACGGCGCGCTCGATCTCGATCATCCCGATATCGTCCACGACCTCGCCAATCCCGAGACGCCGCGCAGCGTGCCCGGCATCCTGGCACGGGCGCTGGAACGGCGCATGGCCTCGCATGGCCGGCCGGTGACGCTGCTCTCCTGCGACAACATCCCGACCAACGGCATCATCCTCGGCAATGTCGTGCGGACATTCGCGGAGCGGCGCGGCGGGCGGCTGGCGGACTGGATCGAGGCCAATGTCGCCTTCCCCTCGGCCATGGTCGACCGCATCGCGCCGGCGACGACCGAGGCCGATATCGACACGATCGAGCAGCGCTTCGGCTACCGCGACAACGCCGTTGTCGTCGGCGAACGTTTCCGCCAATGGGTGATCGAGAACCGCTTCGCCGGCCGGGTGCCGCGCTGGGATCTTGTCGGCGCGACCTTCGTCGACGACGTCACCCCGTTCGAGCACCTCAAGATGCGCGTGCTGAACGGCGCCCAGACGACGCTCAGCTATCTCGGCGTTCTGGGCGGCTTCGAGCACACGTTCGAAACGATCGCCGACCCGCTTCTGGCAAGCTTCGTCCGGCGCATGCTGACCGAGGAGACGCTGCCGACGCTGATGC
>NZ_RZTO01000542.1:0-4367 GCF_003997225.1 Mesorhizobium sp. M2C.T.Ca.TU.002.02.1.1 | reverse complement strand
GGCCTGAAGTGCTTGACGTGTTCAAGCGAGACGTCGCTGGTCGCCGGGATCGGGAGGAGATGCTGCAACTCACCTTCATCGGCACGCGCGAGGCAAAGGTCGTTGACGCTGCCGTGGAGGGTGGCACCGCTGAGATCGTTGTTCGGTACGTCTCCGAAGTGGTCAGTGTCACACGCTCGGCCGACAATGCGATCATCGCCGACGATCCGCTGCAGGTCACCGAGGTGATCGATAGCTGGACGTTTGCCTGTCATATCCCGTCAATGAGGCGGAATTGGATGTTGATCGCCACGGAGGGCGAATAGCGGATCGGTGCTCTTTGGATAATGTTGCCCGACGGCCGCCTCAACGCTGGGTCGGTCGCCGATCTCTCGGGCGCATGACGACATGATCGAATTTGTCAGCCTTTGACAACGCGCACCCACTAGTTGTGCGTCATGATCAATTCGACATGATCCGATTCAGTCGATCATTTTGAAGCAGCGAACGGGTAGCCCCGCCGAAGATCCACTCCCTGAACCTGCTGTGGCCGTACGCGCCGGATATGACCAGATCCGCATGCATTGCCTCGGCCACATCGGCGATCGTCCTGCCGTCGGAGTTTTCCGGGAGCACCTCAGCCTTGGCCTTTACGCCGTGAAAGGAAAGTGAGGCAACGACATCGTCCAGGCTGTTCCAGGTTTCGTCGGTCGCGTCATTGTCGATCGTAACGACACGCACCTCCTGAGCCAATTGCAAAAGAGGCATGGCATCGGTGAGCGCGCGCTTGGCTTCCCGCGTGTCCTTCCATCCGACTAGAACCTTGTCGATGCGGAAATTTTCCTCGTTGGCCGACGCGACAAGTACAGGCCGTCCGGCTTGGAGAATCACGTTGCCGATATCGGTGGAACGATGGGCATTGCCAGGAGAGCCGCCATAGGGCGGCGCTGTGACGATGAGGTCGCCGACGCGCGACGCGCCAATCAGCAAGCGGGTCGGATTGCCCACAGCCCCGCGCCATTCGGTATCGACCGCTGCACCGGCAAGGCCTTCGAACTCCGCGCGAAGGCTCTCAAGCCGTCGCTCGATGTTCTTGCGCTGACGCATCAAGCTCTCTCCTTCGAAGGCCACGCCTCCTTCCATCACCACTGGCGGCGGGACATCGGCAGCCGAGAGACCGATCAGTCGCGCATCGAAGCGCCGAGCCAGATCGACTGCGAGCTTGATAACCGGAGCGGCGACGCCGTCGATGTCGAGATTGAGAACGATTGACTTGTAGCTCATGGATTTTCCTTTCAGGATTTAAGACGATGCCGTGCCGGCGACGAGAGCGCCAATGCATCCTGCCGCCAGGCGTGGCTTCGCAACGTGGCGGCCCCTCAGGTCCGGCTACGGCTTTTCGAAATTCGATAGCCAATGATCAGATGGTGCGTCGACCGGCGCGATCGCGAGGTCTTCGCTTACTCGAACATGATCCGAGCGGTTCCCCTTTTTGCGATCAACATTCTCCGCGTTTCCTGGACGCGCTCGGCCTGTTGCTTGGTGTAGGGCCCCATCGGCCGGGTCGTTTGATCGCCCCGGCGAACCCGGCAGTACCATCGGCCACTGTTCGAGAAGATTTCAACCGAGGTCGGCGGCTCATTCCGCCGACTGTCTGGCGACCTCGTCGACGAACTTCACGATCTTCGAATGATGTTGGGCGAGCGAAGCAGTGCGCAAAGCGATGGTGGCGTTAAGTTCCTGCTGCACTGTGGACATAGTCGAGCTCCTTTCATCACAACAAAATTCGCTTCGCCGTCTCTGACTGCGCCCTGCTCGGATTGGAGTGGCAAAGGGCATGTCAGGTAGCTATCTGGCCCTCCATCTCGACCTCCGCCTTCAGGCTCTCGATGTCGCGGAAGATCGAAGCGACGGCAAACGTGCGCCCCTTGCGCTTGAATCGCAGCAGGCAGTCCTTGGCAGCAATATCGCCTTCGGCCGCGATCTCGTCCCATTGCCCAGCATGGCCGACATAGTTGATGGGAACATCGTAGTGCTGGCTCCAGAAGAAGGGCACCGCGACGAATTTCTCGCCATGTCCGAGCATATTGAGCGCGGCCGTCTGCCCTTGTCTCTCAGCAACCGCCCAATGCTCGACGCGAATGCTCTCGCCGCCGTGAGGATCTGGCCATCGCGCAATGTCGCCGGCGGCGAATATCCCTGGCTCGCTCGTTTCCAGAAGGGCATCCACGACAACGCCGTGGTCGACGACCAACCCAGCAGTTTCGGCAAGTGCGGTGCGCGGCCGTACCCCAATGCCGACGACCACGAAGTCTGCCGACAAGGCGCCGCCGCTGCTGAGATTTACCTTCTTGGCTTCGATGCTGCTCGCGGTATCCTCGAGATGGAATACGATGCCATGTTCTTCATGGAGGGCGCGGATGAAGTCGCCCATCTGCGAACCCAGCACCCGCTCCATAGGCCGTTTCTCCGGCGCGACGATACGCACTTCGATGCCGCGCGCGCGTAAAGCCGCGGCAACCTCGAGCCCGATGAAACTGGCCCCGAGCACGACCGCGCGGCTTGCCGTGGCGGCCTGCTTGATGATCGCCTCGCAATCTGCCAACGAGCGCAACGTGTGAACGTGCGGCAGGTCGGCGCCGGGGATGGTCAGGCGGACGGGTTCGGCTCCCGTTGCAATCAGCAGCCTGTCATAGGGAATCCTTCCCTGATCAGCGAGGATCACCTCGCGGGAACGCAGGTCGATGTCAACGGCCTTTGTATTGAGACGCAGGTCGATGTTGTTCCTGGAATAGAATTTCTCCCCACGGAGCGGGATCCAGTCGTCCGGGGCCTTTCCGGCAAGGTAGTCCTTGGAGAGGTTCGGGCGGTCGACGGGCGGGGACTGGTCGTCGCTGAGCATGACGATGCTGCCTTGGAACTCTCGCCGCCGCAGCATTTCCGCCGCCGCGAAACCTGCCGCGCCGCCGCCAACGATAACGATTTTCTCGGGGACCTTGCTGGAACCTCCGGAACGTGGTGTCGGAGCGCTCCGTTTCAGTTTCTCGCCGACGAATATGCGGCCGTCCCTCTGCTCGACTGCCCAGCAAGCCAGTGGGTTGAAGGCGGGCGCGCGCAGGGCCTCGCCCGTGCGCAGATCGAAGCACGCATGATGCCAAGGGCAGCGGACGGCATCGTTCGCGACAAGGCCGTCGACGAGCGGCCCGCCATAATGCGTGCATGTCGCGCTGACTGCGAACACCTCGGTTCCGCGACGCACCAGCAGCACCTGGTCGTCGCCACATCTGCCGACCAGCTTGCCGCCGTCGGGAAGGTCGGCATGGGAGATACCTTGCTTCAAATCCGGTCCAGTCGGGTTACTTTGGTCTTGGGTCATTGCCTTCTTCCTTGGCGCTCAGGAATCGGAAGCGCCCTTTGCGGTCGAGAAGCCAGAATTCCTCGATCAACAGCGTTAGAATTCAGCGACAGTTTCTCGCCACTTCAGCCATCACGCAAACGAATTTAATCGGCAGTTGCGAGCAATTTTTATGATACGCGCCGACAGGGCGGCGCGTACTTACAGGATTGTCTGTCCCGTCTTGCTCCAGTCGGCGAGAAAAGACGCCAGACCCTTGTCGGTTAGCGGATGTTTGGCGAGATTTCTAAGCACTGCTGGCGGTATGGTCGCGATATCGGCGCCTGCCATCGCCGCCTGTTTGACATGGAGAGGGGAGCGAATTGAAGACGCGAGGATTTGCGTCTTGAACGACTTGTCGTTGTCGTAGATCGTGCGGATTTCCCGGATCACTTCCATGCCTTCCAAACCGAGATCGTCGAGCCTGCCGACGAACGGGGAAATAAAGGTGGCGCCCGCTTTGGCTGCGAGCAGCGCCTGGTTGGCGGAAAAGCACAGGGTGACGTTGACCTTGTGCCCGAGCTGACTGAGCGCCCGGCAAGCCCTGAACCCGTCCCACGTGGACGGTACCTTGACGGCCACATTGGCGGCAATGCCGGCCAAACGCTTTCCCTCGGCGATCATGCCGTCGAAGTCCGTCGCTGTGACTTCCGCTGAAACCGGGCCTTCGATTGCCTGGCAAATCTCCTTTATCACGTCCGCGATCGGTCGCCCGGCCTTTGCGACAAGGGAGGGGTTCGTGGTCACCCCGTCAAGAAGCCCGGCGGCGGCAAGGTCGCGAATTTCGGAAATGTCGGCTGTATCGATGAAGAACTTCATTGTCTTTCTCCGCTACGTGAATACGCCCCATCAATGGTTTGATGAGGTTTATCTATTTTGGTTTCCGGAAAGATGATTTTGCTCTCGCAGTCGTGATCCCGCGCCCTATGTAAATTGAAAGCAACGGGCAGTGAGGAGCGACGTCGATGAGCGAGAAAAGCTCGAGTGACAGAGT
>NZ_RZTO01000541.1:0-4377 GCF_003997225.1 Mesorhizobium sp. M2C.T.Ca.TU.002.02.1.1 | reverse complement strand
CGCCATAGACGTCCGCGGCCTGGTCAAGCGCTTCGGCGACAAGACTGTCGTCGATCATGTGACGATGACGGTCGCCGAAGGCGAGATCGTTGGCTTCCTCGGGCCGAACGGCTCGGGCAAGACGACGACCATCCGCATCATGTGCGGACTGCTCACGCCGGATGAGGGCGAAGGCACGGTGCTTGGCTTCGACATCCTTACCGACGCGCTCAGGATCAAGCGCGAGGTCGGCTACATGACGCAGAAATTCTCGTTCTACGAGGATCTGACGATCGGCGAGAACCTCGAATTCGTGGCGCGGCTCTACCGGCTGAAGCCGGTAGAGCAACATGTGGCGAGGACGCTTGAAGAACTCGGCCTGGCCAGCCGCCGCAACCAACTGGCCGGCACGCTTTCCGGCGGCTGGAAACAGCGGCTGGCCTTGGCCGCCTGCATCATGCACAAGCCGAAGCTGCTTCTGCTCGACGAGCCCACGGCGGGCGTCGACCCGAAGGCGCGGCGCGAGTTCTGGGACGAGATCCATCGGCTGGCCGGCGGCGGGCTGACCGTTCTTGTCTCCACCCATTACATGGACGAGGCCGAGCGCTGCCACCGCATCAGCTACATCTCCTACGGCAAGATGCTCGCCACAGGCACGGTGGACGAGGTGGTGAAGAATGCCGGGCTGACCACCTTCGTGCTGCAGGGGCCGAAGCTCGACCAGGTGGCCAAGGCGCTGCAGGGACGGCCGGGCGTCGATCAGGTGGCGCCGTTCGGCGCGACGCTGCATGTCGTCGGCTCCGACAAGGCGGCGCTCGAGAAAGCGCTCGCCGATGTCGAGAAGGAGCACAAGGACGTGACGGTGACGCCGGGCGAGACCAGCCTCGAGGATGTGTTCATCCAGTTCATGTCCGGCTCGAAGGACAACATGGGATGAACGCGGTCTTCTCCTTCGCCAGGCTGGGCGCGCTGCTCATCAAGGAGTTCATCCAGATGCGGCGCGACCGCATCACCTTCGCCATGATGCTGGGTGTGCCGCTGATGCAGCTCGTGCTGTTCGGCTTTGCGATCAACAACGACCCGAAGAGCCTGCCGGCGGCGCTGGTGGCGACCAGCAGCGATCCCTACACGCGGGCGATGGTCTCGGCGCTGCAGACCACCGGCTACTACCGCTTCGACCATGTGGCGCAAAGTGCGGCGGAAGCCGAATTCCTGATGGCGCGCGGCGACGTCTCCTTCGTCGTCACCATTCCCGCCGATTTCGCGCGCCGCGTCGAGCGCGGCGACAATCCGCAGATACTGATCGAGGCCGACGCCACCGACCCGTCCGTTGCCAGCGGCGCCATCTCGACGCTCGGCACCGTGGCCAGCCAGGCGCTGCTCAGGGCTCAGGGCACCCAGGACGCGGCCAGGGAAGCGGCGCGCGGCCAGCTCGATGTCGTCGTGCACCGGCGCTACAACCCGGAAGGCGTCTCGCAATACAACATCGTGCCCGGCCTGCTCGGCGTCATCCTGCAGATGACCATGGTGATGATGACGGCAATGGCGCTGACCCGGGAAACCGAGCGCGGCACGATGGAAAACCTGCTCGCGATGCCGTCAAGCCCGCTGGAGATCATGCTGGGCAAGGTGCTGCCTTACCTCGTGGTCGGCGCCGTGCAGGTGGTGGTGGTGCTGGTGGCGGCGAAGCTCCTGTTCGGCATCCCCTTCGTCGGCAGCCTGACGCTGCTGCTCTCCTCGGTGCTGGTCTTCGTGCTTTCGCTGGTGCTGCTCGGCTATACGATCTCGACCATGGCCCGCTCGCAGATGCAGGCGATGCAGCTCACCTTCTTCTTTTTCCTTCCATCGCTGCTGCTCTCCGGCTTCATGTTCCCCTATCGCGGCATGCCGGGCTGGGCGCAGACTTTCGGCGAGATCTTCCCGCTGACGCATTTTTTGCGCATCACGCGGGCGGTGATGCTGAAGGGCGCCGAGCTGCCGGCAGTGGCGACGGAGATCGGCTGGCTAGTGGTGTTCGTGGCACTGTTTGCAGGTGTGGCGCTGGTGCGGTTCAGGCGCACGCTGGATTAAGATCGATGTGCGTATAACGCACGGAAGAAACCATTCTCATATCGGTTGAATTGGACCGTGCCCCAGGCAGCGATAACAATCTCTTCGTCGGTGACGGCCCGCCTATATTCCTTTATTTTTCTAACACCTCCACTCTCTAGGGCTTCATCGGCTTCGGTCATTTTCGGGGTCCCATCTGAAAAACGAAGGTACATGTAAGCGAAAAGTGCCAGGTACCTCTTGCCGATGGAATTTGTATAGGCCTCTATGGACTGAACTGCGGCTTGCACGGCTTCAAAAGACTTCAAGCGTTGTGCTCTCTCAAGTTTAACAAAGCGCACAAATAGATCTCTGTCTGTAAGAGTGAGATTGCCATCACGTGTATCCCTAACTCCATGGCTAACCAGCTTTTTCCTTGTGGCAAGGTAGATCGAAAGTGCCATAACTTACTCAACATCTTTGCAATGCTCATGCTGGCTAAAATACTTAAGTGCCGTAGTTTGTCCAATAGGAGGTGGTGCTCAATTACGCCGCCGCCATGATCTCCGCATAGGTCCCGAAATCGACATTACCGCCCGACAGCACCACGGCGACGCACTTGCCGGCGAGGTCGATCTCGCCGGATGAGAGCGCGGCCAGCGCGACGCAGCCGCCCGGCTCGACCACCAGCTTCAGATACGCCATGGCGTCGCGCATCGCCTGGGCGGCGGCCTTGTCGGAGACGGCGATGGCGCCGGCGAGATTGCGGCGGTTGATCTCGAAAGTGATGGCGCCGGGCTCGGCGGTGAGCAGCGCATCGCAGATCGAGGAGTGGCCGGGCTCGTTCGCGACCCGCTCGCCCTTGGCCAGCGAGCGGCGCGTGTCGTCGAAATGCTCGGGCTCGACCGCCCAGACGGCGGTGCGCGGCGAGGCGTCCTTGACCGCGACGGAGATGCCGCTCGACAGGCCGCCGCCGCCGCAAGGCACGATAACGGCGTCGAGCGCCGCGCCGAGCGCTTTCGCCTGCCTCATCAGCTCCAGGCCGATCGTGCCCTGGCCGGCGATGATGGCCGGATCGTCGAAGGGCGGCACCAGCACCATGCCCTTCTCGACATAGGGGCGCACGACCGCCATGCGGTCGTCCTTGAAGCGGTCGAACGGCACCACTTCCGCCCCCATCTTGCGGACATTGCCGACTTTCAGCGCTGGCGCGTCGGCCGGCATGGCGATCACCGCCTTGACGCCGAACATGGCGGCTGAGGCCGCCACGCCTTGCGCATGGTTGCCGGAGGAGAAGGCAACGACGCCCCGGCCGCGCTCCTCCTCGCTCAGCGACGATAGCTTGTTGTAGGCGCCGCGGATCTTGAAGGAGCCGGTGCGCTGCAGCGTCTCGGGCTTGAACAGGATGCGGCCGCCATGGCGCTTGTTGAGCTCCGGCGATTCGATCAACGGCGTTTCGACGATCAGGCCCGAAAGCCGCTCGGCGGCGGCGCGGATATCTGAGATGCCGGGCAGGGTGGTCATGGGCAAGGGCCTTGCGAAGAACGGGATCGCCCATGGTGCACGCAAAAGGCCGCGGCGCGCCAACGAAAAAATGTCATGGGGACAAGGTTGGCGACGGTGGCGCCGTCGGCTACTCGTCGCCTTCGACGACCCGCAGCCTGAGCTGACCGGTCTTCGAATCGGCCACCCGCGCGCTGGCATCGGCCTTTGGCGCCGCACTTCGCGCGGCCTCGGTTTCGCCCTCGGCGAATTCCAGCGCCTCGATCTTCTGGCCGCGTTTGGTCACCTTCGACGTCGACACCAGGATGTCGTCTATGTCCCGCGCCGCCTGGCCGAAATGCGTCTGCAGCCGCCGCACCCGTTCGTCGACCCGAGCCACATCTTCCATCAGCCGGATGACCTCGCCCTGGATCAGATGCGCCTGCTCGCGCATGCGGGCATCCTTGAGGATCGCCTGGATCACCTGGATCGACAGCATCAGCAGCGAGGGTGAGACGATGACGACGCGGGCGCGATGCGCCTTCTGCACCACCGCCTCGAAATTCTCGTGGATCTCCGCGAACACCGATTCCGACGGCACGAACATGAAGGCGGTGTCCTGCGTCTCCCCCTGGAGCAGGTATTTTTCGGCGATATCGCGGATATGCACCTCGATGTCGCGCCGGAAGGCCTGCGCCGCCGCCTTCTGCATGTCGGCGCCTTCGGCGGCGCGGATGGCGTTCCAGGCTTCCAGCGGGAACTTGGCGTCGATGGCCAGCATCGGCGCGCCGTTCGGCATCCGCACCAGGCAGTCGGGCCGGCTGCCGTTGGATAGGCTTGCCTGGAATTCATAGGCGCCGTGCGGCAGGCCATCGGCGACGATCGCCT
>NZ_RZTO01000540.1:0-4380 GCF_003997225.1 Mesorhizobium sp. M2C.T.Ca.TU.002.02.1.1 | reverse complement strand
TGCCAGCACCGATCGCATGATCAAGCTCTGGGACATCGACGGCAAGCGGCTGATCCGCGATCTTGGCCAGCAAAAGGACATGGCGCGCAGCGCGCTTTTCATGCCCGACGGCAAGACGGCGCTGACCGCCGGCGACGACGGCGAGATCGTGCTGCGCCAGCTCTCCGACGGAACGGTGCTGCACGTCTTCTCCTCGGGGGCGAACGGCGGCGTCAGGCAGTTGAAGATCAGCCAGGACGGCAAGCGCGCCGTCAGTGGCCACGACACCGGTTCCGTGGTTGTTTGGGACCTGGCGAAGGGGACGGTGCTGCATGTGCTGCCTGGCCACGACTGGTCGGTGAGCTCCGTCGCCATCTCGCCCGACGGCACCAGGGCGCTCACGGGCAGCATCGACGGCGAGCTGAAGCTGTGGGATATCGTTGCGGGCAAGCAGCTGCGCAGCTGGCACGGCCACGACCGCGGCGCCTATGGCGCGGTCTTCCTGGCCGACGGCCACCAAGCGGTGACCGGCAGCGGCGACTACACGATCAAACTCTGGGACCTCGACACTTTCAAGGAGATCCGCCGCTTCGACGGCCATTCAGGCACCGTCTATGCGCTGGCCCTGTCGGCCGACGGCAAGCGTCTCGGCTCCGTCTCGCTCGACGGCACCGCGAGGATATGGAACATGGACACCGGCGCCGAGATCGCCGAATTCGACCCCGGCACCGGGCCGATGTACTCGGTCGCCTTCGCCGCCGACGGCACGCTTCTCACCGGCGGCATCGACCGCACCATCCGCGACTGGCCCGCGGCGGGCGGGGATGGGACGGTGCTGTTTGCGGGGGCACCGGAGTGAGGCTCGAACGGTTCGACGGGTGCCGGAACCGCAGGTGACTGTCCTTGAGTTGTTCTACCGGGATGAAGCCTTTTCCGCAATTCTCGCAAAAGAACCCATTCAGGAACTGTTGCAATGGCTCGCTTTTCAAATATTCGGCCTCGGCATCGTCAAGCCGCAGGGGAAAGCGATCGTGACGTCAATCTACCCCTTGCGGAGGAGATGTGCTGCGGGCAGAGGTGCGTGAAGGACCGCCCGAAGGCTTGAGCACATGAGCAGTTTCCTGGACGAGGTCGAAGGATCGTTTCCCGCCGCGCTGCGGCTCCCCGAAGAGCTCAGGATGGCGCTCCGCTGGATGGAGCAAAATGGCTTTGTTCAGCAGGAAGCAATTCGCTACTGCGGACTTTATCCAGCAAGTGTGCCGCGCGCATTGCGCTCGGCATATGCCCACTTCACCAAGGTTGATTCCAACCATGCGGGCTACTGGCTAGGCAATCACGACACGTCGGTCACAAGGAGGCTGGCGCCATTTATCGCTACTGGGGCCGATGGATCCTATGCGGCGCTTTGGCTGGACGATAGCGGACGGCAACGCTTCGTGCATATGGGCTCTGGATCCGGTTCCACGTTAGCCTGTGTGTTGGCGAACAACGCAGTCGATCTCTTGCGCTTTTTAGCCATCGGCTATGAGGAAACATGCTTGCCGGATCTTTTCGACCTTACACCCGAAGATGCCTACGCGGAGGAATATTCGAACGATCCATACCGGCCGCCTTTCGAGTTCAGGCATTGGGTCGAAACCAGCTTTGGGGTTCAAATCCCGAAAACTGCCTCAGTGATTGTCGGGCAGACAGCGTGTATGGACGACGATTATTCTGATGATCCCTTCTGGCAATGGGCTCGCAAGGTTGCCGCTTAGAATCCAATGACAACACTCCACCTCGTCGAAGCCTCGATCGCCGACCTGCGCCGCGCGTTGGAGGACGGCACCGTCACCAGCGTCGAATTGGTCGCGGCCTATCTCAAGCGCATCGCCCACTACGACCGTCACGGCATCGCGCTGAACGCGGTCCCCGTCCTCAACCCGGACATGTTCGAGGAAGCCGAAGCGTCCGACCGGCGCCGCCGCGCGGGCAAGGCGCTCGGGCCGCTCGACGGCATCCCCTACACCGCCAAGGACAGCTACAAGGCCAAGGGGCTGACGGTTGCCGCCGGCTCGCCGGCCTTCGAGCATCTCACGGCGAACGAGGATGCCTTCACCATCGCCAGGTTGCGCGCCGCCGGCGCGGTGCTGATCGGCCTCACCAACATGCCGCCGATGGCCAATGGCGGCATGCAGCGCGGCGTCTATGGCCGCGCCGAAAGCCCGTATAATGCCGACTATCTCACCGCCGCTTTCGCCTCCGGCTCGTCCAACGGCTCGGGCACGGCGACCGCTGCCAGCTTGGCGGCCTTCGGGCTGGGCGAAGAAACCTGGTCGTCCGGTCGCGCGCCGGCCTCCAACAATGCGCTGGTCGCCTACACGCCTTCGCGCGGCGTCATCTCGGTGCGCGGCAACTGGCCACTGGTGCCGACCATGGATGTGGTCGTGCCGCACACGCGAAGCGTCGCCGACATGCTGGAGCTGCTCGATGTGATCGTCGCCGACGATGAAGAGACGCGCGGCGATTTCTGGCGCGTGCAGCCTTGGGTGCAAATCCCGAAAGCCTCGGCGCTGCGGCCGGCGGACTATGCCGCGCTTGCCGTGCAGGGCGCGCTCAAGGGAAAACGTCTGGGCGTGCCGAAGATGTATATCGGCAAGGATAAGGGCTTGGATCGCCCGGTCGAGACGCGCGCCTCGGTGCTGGAGTTGTGGCGGCAGGCTGCACGCGACCTGCAGGCGCTCGGCGCGCAGGTGGTCGAGGTCGATTTTCCTGTCGTCTCCAATTACGAGCATGATCGTCAGGGCGCCCGCTCCATGGTCGATCGCGGACTGGTGCCGCTGGAATTCGCCGAACGCGAGATCTGGGACCTGTCCATCTGGTCGTGGGACGATTTCCTGCGCGCCAATGCCGATCCCGCGATCCCCGATCTCGCTTCGGTCGACGGCGCAAAGATCTTCCCGCAGCCGCCGGGCACGCTGCGCGACCGCTATGGCGAAGCCGATTTCGATCTGGCGCGGTATGTCGAGCGCGCGAAGCAGGGCGTGGCGCGACTGGAAGATATCCCAACCATCGAGGAAGGCCTGAAGGGCCTGGAAGCAACGCGCCGCATCGACTTTGAGGACTGGCTCGATGCCAACCGCCTCGACGCAGTGGTGCTGCCGGCGGTCGCCGATGTCGGCCCGGCCGATGCCGACGTCAACGAGGCTTCCGCCCGGCTTGCCTGGCGCAACGGCACCTGGGTCGCCAACGGCAATCTTGTCTGGCGGCATCTGGGCATTCCGACGGTGACGGTGCCGATGGGCACCATGGCCGATATCGGTATGCCTGTCGGGCTGACTTTTGCAGGCAAGGCGTATGGTGACGTGGCGTTGCTGACGATGGCCGGCGACTATGAGCGCGCCACAAAGCGCCGCACCGCCCCGCCGCGCACGCCGGCGCTGGCGGGCGATGTGCTTGCGGCGGGCAGCGGCGCGACGAGTGGTCCCGGCGACGCGCCGTTTGCCCTGATGCTGACTGCCGAAACGGTCCACGCCGGTGATACGGACGAGATCACCATCGCGCTAGAGATCGAGGTGGGTCGGGCGGAGCCGGAAGCCGTGAAAGTCCATGTCAACGGCGAGCCGGTGATCATCCAGGCCGACGGCAACCGCTACACCGGCCGGATCGTGGTGCCGGCCGCGACGCATCAAGGCTTCCACAGCGTCTGGCGCGGTCCCTACGGCTCGATCGTCACGGCCATCGTTAAGTCGCCGGCTGGGCATACTGCCGGGGCATATTACGTGACGGGCGGGGTTGGATAGCGCTGCGGCTACTCTAGCCAGTCCACCACCAGCGCCATCACCCCGAACACCGCGCCTGTGGCACACACCGCGTTCCAGCCGCCCCAGGCCCAGGCGAGGCCGGCCAGCAGCGAGCCGATCGCGCCGCCGATGAAGAAGATGCCGACGAACAGCCCGTTGATGCGGCCGCGCGCCTTCGGCTGCAGGAGATTGACGGCGCGGCGGCCCAGCGTCTGGTCGCCGGTGACACCGATATCGAGCAGCACGGCGCTGGCGCCCAGGAGGATGAGCGGCAGCCATGCGCCGCCGGCCTTGGCCGCGCCGGCCCCGGCGCCGGCCCACGCGGCGAGGCCGAGCGCCGCGACCAGCACGAGATGGCAGAGGACCGTCGCTGAGCGCGTAAAGCCGCGGTCGCCGGCGCGGCCGAAGATCGGCGTCACCGCCGCGCCCCCGGCGCCGACCAGCGCGAACAGGGCAATGCCTTTCTGGCCGAGGTCGAAGGGCGGAGCCGAGAGGCGAAGCGCCACCGCGGTCCAGAACACGCTGAAGGCGGCCATCACCAGGCTGGCGGTAAAGGCGCGGCGGCGCAGCACCGGCTCCTGACCCAGAAGTCCGATCAGCGAGGCGAGGAGCTCCGCAT
>NZ_RZTO01000053.1:0-14242 GCF_003997225.1 Mesorhizobium sp. M2C.T.Ca.TU.002.02.1.1 | reverse complement strand
GCGCCTGGCCGATCGAAGTGCGGCCGCCGCTGGATTGTACCTCGACATGCAGCACATAGTCGCCCATGCGCAGCCGCATGCCGCTTTGCAGTCGCGTCGACCTGCCGGTGCCGAGCGGGCTGTCGGAATCGTCGATGAACAATCCGCTGCTCGACGTGTCGGTGACGTAGTAGCCGTCGCGGCCGCCGCTGATCTTGCAGTGCGCCCGCGAGACGAACATGTCCGGGTCGTCGATCTGCCATCCGGCATCGGCGCTGCGGCCGATCACCAGCTCGCCCTCGTCCAGCCGGGTCTGCCTGACCACTTGCGAGCGCGGACCCTGTTCGAGCGTCAGCAGCAGGCTCATGCGGCCGCCTCCGCCATGTCCGGCCGCCAGCCGACGATGGTGCGCAGCCTGAGATCGTCGGCGTCTCCCTTTTCGGCGGGGCGTGAAAGCCAGGAGGTCCGGCCGAGCTGGATGGTTCCCATTTTCGGCGCAGGCACCGCGTCGCGCGCCAGCACGATCCTGAGATCGACGTCGAGCGCTTCGCCGATCATGTCGCGCACCGCCTTCTTGAACAAGGCAAGGCGCCGTTCGCCGGGCAGGAACGACTTGAAGTCGTCGAGGCTGAGCGGGCCGACGCGCAACTCGATCCGGCTCTGCCGGCTGAAGACGCGCGGGCCGATCGTCGCGCCGCCGCCGAGCGACGCATAGGCCTTGCCGATGCGGCTCTGCAGCGCCTTCGGAATGGTGATCCAGGCGGCGACGAATTCCTTGATCTCAACCGGCACCTTGAAAGCGGTGGCGAGGAACAGCGTCAGCCGCTCGGCGCCGTCGACCTGATTGGCCAGCGATCCGGCCTGGCGCAGCCGCACCGTGTCGAGCTCCGGATCCTGCGTGCCGGGAAGGCCGATGCCCGCCATGGCTTCCAGCATGGCGCGCACGCGCCCGCCGACCGAACGTTCGACCTGCACCGCCGGATGCGCGTCCGCCCATGCGCGGTAATAGAGCGCGATCATGCGGTGTTGCAGGATGTTGACGAAGTCGACGAAGGTCGTGTCGCTGGTCTGCTCGGCATCGGCGCCGGTGAACCAGCGCTGCGACAGCCGGTCGAGCACCCAGCGCGTCAGATGCAGCGGCATCGGCCCTTCCGGCCCGAGCAGGCCGAGATTGGCGACGGTCACCCGCGCCGGAGCCTTGTCCCCGGCATCCTGGAACTTGACGACATCCCGGGCCGAGAAGCTCAGCCGCACATGCTGGCCAAGCCTTGCCGGCTCGCGCTCCGCGGTTCCGGAGTGCCCGAACAGTCCGCGCCGCTGCTCCAGGCGACGCAGCAGCTCGAAGAAATCGTAGCCCTCCGACAGCGGGTCGGCCGCTGGCGTTGCGGGCGCCGCTAGATCAGGTAGCGATTGCCGGGCGTCATCGGCCATGGCACATCCTCCTGCTTCTGCAGAAGCCGCGTACGCGTCCGCACGAAACCGTTTATCCCGGCATGGCGGGCGAACAGCCGCGCCAACAAGGCTGAGAGCAGCAGCGTGCTCTGGCCCGCCAGGACCGACTGGTCGACATGCAGCGTCACCTCCGTGCCGCGCCCGAAACACATCGGCCCGTCGATCTTCAGCCGCTCGATCACCGGGCGCGAGTCGATGCGGGTGATCGAATGCACGTTACGGGCAAGGCTCGGATCGCCGCGATCGGCGTAGAGGTCGAGCAAGGCATGCAGCGGATCGACGCCGCGGCCTTCCTTGGCGAGGCTGAGGAAATTGAGCGAGAGCTGCGCCACCAGCCGCCAGGCGAGATTATCGGCGCGGGATTCGCCTTCGGCGCCCGCCGGCAGCGCTGCCGGGATCGCCGGCTGCGGCGGCCGCAGCGCGCCGAGCAGCCGCACCGCTTCCACCGGATCGGCGGTCTCCAGCGTCAGCGTCGGCGTGTCGTCCAGGATCGGCAGGTCGCGGTTGGTGCAGAGCGCCATGACGTCAAGCCGCTTGAGCGGCCGGTTCGCCGGGCTTCCCGCTGGGCGCGAGACCGCGATAAAGACGTCGTCGCCGGTATAGGAGGTGCGGGTCAGGCCGTCGCGCCGCTCGTCCTCCGTCGGCCGGCGCGGGCGCCGCTCCGTCGAGTAGACCCAGCCGCTGCCGCGGTTCTGCCCGAGGCTGAACAATTCGGGAATGACCGCTTCGCTGCCTTCGGCGTCGGCGTCCTCGACCCGGGTGACGCGGAAGATCTCGAAGTCGCGCGCCCGGGTGCGATCGGCATGCAGGACCTGCCGGGTCCGGCGCGGATCGATCTCGATGACGTTGCACTCGCGTTCGAAGAGATTGATGATCGGCGTTGCGAACAGCTCGAAATCGGCCGGCGTCACATCGGCGAGCTCCGGCACCGGCCGCCGGAACAGAAAGATGATCTCCATTCCCCCATCGCACTTGCGCACCACCGCCTGCAGGCCGGCGACCCGCACATAGTGGAAGCGCTCGGGGATCATGAAATATTCGCGCAGCAGCCGGTATCCCTCGAAGGTCGGCCGGGTGCGCGGCATCAGCGCTTCGTCGTCGTGGATCCCGATCATTTCGGGCTCGGGCAGCGCCGTGAGCGGATTGGTCTTGCCTTCCGCCCGCGCGCCGACGGCCGAGCAGGCGCCGAAGATCGCGTCGAAGAGGAGCGGCGCCTTGGTGCGCCCGGCAAAATAGAGGTCGAGACGGTCGAGCGACAATTCGCTGAGCTTGCCTTTTCCGGTTCGCGCGAACGCGATGCGGAACGCCGCTTCGCCGCGCACGCCGCCGACCGGCGCGATGCCGGCGGCGGCCAGCGCGCTGCGGTCCTGGAAATAGCTGACCGAAGTGATCGCGATCGGCCACAGCGTGACCTCTTGCGCGGTGGTGAAGGTCGAGCGTGTCGACAACCCCGGATGCAGGCCCGAGACCAGCCGCGTGCCGCGCGCGACGGCGTGGCCGGCGATCATCGACTGCACCTGCTGTCCGGGTTTCAGCACGGCCATCGCCGTCGCCGGCGCCGGCGTCACCAGGTCCGGATAGAGCACGTCGAGCACCGCGCGCGAGAAGCGCGAGCGCTCGGCGTCGACCTTGAGCCGGGTGCGCGCGGCAAGGAAGGCAACGCCGTCGAGCAGCCGTTCGACATAGGGATCGGGGCAGGGGACGGTGTCGAGGGAAAGGTTGCGCGCGACCGCCGGATGCATGTCGGCGAATTCCGCGGCCAGCGCCCGGATATGGGTCAGTTCCTCTTCGTAATACTCCACGAAGACCCGATCCATCTCAGGTCTCCCGGAATTCGGTTCGCGCCAGGCCGTTGTCGAGATTGATCGTGGTGCGCAGCCGCATGCGTTCCGGCGTCGGCGTCATGATCAGCACGGCGTCGATCTCGATCTTGAGGCCGACGCTCTTGTCGCCGAGCGTGACGTTGACGGTCGTCGCGCTTTCCTTGAGACGCGGCTCGAAGGTGGCGAGCACCGCGCGGATCTCGCGCGCCAGGGTATCGCGGTCGAAATCCCGCGACGAACGGCCCGAAAAGGACGGCACACCATAGTTGACGACGCTGCGGCGCACTTCCGGAAAGTCGGCGAGCGGCGGCAATTCGTCCAGGGGCTGCTCATGTTCGGCATCGGAAAGCATCGGTACGGACTCGAAACGCTCGGTGTTGAACAGGGCCTCGATGTCGCGCCGGACCGCTTCCCTGAGCACCCGCGCCGACACCACCACGCCGCGGTTTTCGATTTCGGCGCGATGCTCGGTCTGGAAGACCAGCCGGTGCAGTCGCCGTTTCTGTTCGGGCGTCAATTCCGCATCGGCATCGATGACACGCGCGCTGCCGGCAAGAAGAGCCTCGACGCGCTCGGCGCCGAGTTCTTCTTCCAGCAGACGGCGCAGCCCGTCGATCTCCGACGTCAGCCCGGGCAAATCGTTGACGAGGCGATCCCAGAGGGAGGGCTGGACCGCCTCGCGTTTTGCCCGGGAGCTGCCGGCCAGCTGCGCTTTCGCGCCAGGCCGTTTGGCCTCACTTGCCGACATAGACGTCCATTTCGATCTCGTCGTCCTTGTCGTAGACGAACTTGATCTTCTTGTAGGCGAAGCTGACCTCTTCCTCGATCAGGTCCGCCTCGTCACGGGCCTGCCGCATGTCGTATTCCATGATCGAGGCATCGGTGAGCGTGACGACCAGATAGTCGCTGGTCTCGCCGTCGATGGTGCGGCGTGCCGAAAACACCACCTCGTCCAGCGCCTTGTTCTCGAACAGGGCCTTCTTCAGGTAGGGCGACGACTTGTCGTAATGCTTGAAGAATTTGATCATTCCCATCGACACGCGGCCGCGCCGCGAGAGGGAATTCGGGTCATAGGGCGCGATCATCTTGTAATCGACGCCATGGATCTCGATCTCGTCCTCATGGCCGTCGCGCTTGCTCGGGCCCTTGATGTCCGGGACTTTCAGGAAGCCGTCGATCTTCATCGAAGGCGCATCGGTTCTGTCTGGCATTGTCTTTCTCCACCGCTACGAAACAAGATGACTTTACGATTTCAGCCCTTCACCGACGGCAGTTCCGACACCAGCCGGAGCGAGGCGTTGATGCCTTCCAGCTGGTAGTGCGGACGCAGATAGAAACGGGCATTGTAGTAACCGGGCCGGCCTTCGACGCTGTCGACTTGGACCTCGGCGGCGGCAAGCGGACGCTTGGCGCGCGCCTTGTCGTCGGCAAAGGCTGGATTGGCCAGCACGTACCGGTTGATCCATTCGGTCAACCAGATCTCCATGTCGGTGCGTTCCTTGAACGAGCCGATCTTGTCGCGCGCGATCGCCTTGAGGTAGTGCGCGAAGCGCGAGACCGGGAAGAGGTAGGGCAGGTTGGCGCTGAGCCGCTCGTTCGACTGCGCGTCCGGATCGACCAGGCGTCCGGCGCGCGTCTCGTCGTCCTGCAGCGAATGCGCGCCGATGAAGGCCGCAAGGTCGGTGTTCTTGCGGTGCAGGATCGGCATCAGCCCGAGCTTCGCCAGCTCCGCCTCGCGCCGGTCGTCGATGGCGACTTCGGTCGGGCATTTCATCGCGATCGAGCCGTCGTCGGTCGGGAAGGCGTGCACCGGCAGGTTGAGCACCGTGCCGCCATTCTCGACGCCGCGGATCTGCGTGCCCCAGCCATAGAGCTTGTGGCTGCGGTTGATGTTGACGCCCATCGGGAAGGCGGCGTTCATCCAGACATATTTGTTGTGGTCGCCGCCGACCTCTTCCTCGAAGGTGAAGCCCTTCACCGGAACGGTTTCCGAGCCGTAGGGCAGGCGCGCCAGCACGCGCGGCATGGTCAGCCCGATGTAGCGGGCATCCTCGCTTTCGCGCAGTGACTGCCATGAGGCATAGGCCGGGTTGTTGACGATCATCTGCAGGTCCTGCGGGTTCGGCAGTTCCTGCCAGCTGTCCATGCGGAACAGCCGCGGCGAGGCGGCGGCGATGAACGGCGTATGCGCCGAGGCGCAGACGCCGGAGATGTTGCGCAGCAGGCCGACGTCGCGCGGGTGGTTCGAGAACTCGTAGGCGCCGATGATGCAGCCGATCGGCTCGCCGCCCAGCATCGAATACTCGTCCGTGTAGACCTTCTTGAAGATCGGGCTCTGGTCCCACATCTGGCCTTCATAGTCTTCCAGCGTGTCGGCCAGCTGCTCCTTGGAGATGTTCATCACCCGGATCTTCAGCTTGGTATCCGTCTCGGTGTTGTTGATCAGGTACCAAAGGCCGCGCCAGGTGCCTTCCATCTCGCGCACTTCCGGCGCATGCAGGATTTCGTTGACCTGGGTCGTCAGCATCTTGTCGATGCCGGCGATCAGCGACTTGATCGACTTGATCGCGTTGGACGAGATGGTCGTGGTCTCGGAGCGCGATTGCGCGGCCAAGGCCAGGTTGCGCACCAGTTGCTGCAGCTTCTCGCTGTCGTCCTTCTTGACCTTGAAATCCTTTTCAAGGAGGCCGCTGAATTCGCCGAGATCGATGGCTTCCGCCTCGGCGGTGGCGGCTGCGGTCTTTTGCTGTTCGGCCATGACTTACTCCTCGCCCTTGCCGTCATCCATCGCCTGGCTGGCGATCTTGCTCAGCAGCGGCTCGTTGTTCAGAAGCTGCGCGATGCGCTTTTCGGCGTCGACGCGGCCGTCCATGAAGCCCAGCAGCTCCTCGAGCTGCCGGCGCATCTTCAGGATCTCGGCCAGTTGCGGGACCTGCTCGGCGATCTTGTCCGGCGCGAAATCGCCCATCTTGGAGAAGGTGAGGTCGATGGCGAGCTCTTCGTCCCGCTCCTGGCCCTCGGCCTGCGGCAGGGTGTTCTTCACCCGCGCCTTCACGCGTGGCCCCATCGCTTCCATGAACTTCGGGAAGCGGTTGGCGTCGGTCTCTACGAAGTTGCGGTCGAGGACCGACTTCGACGCCTCCTTGGTCTGCGACGCGCCGGCAAGGTCGGCCATCACGGCCATGACGAACGGCAGTTCGATCGTCGTCGGGCTGCCGTAGGTTTCGACGTCGTAGGCGATCTGCACGCGCGGCGCGCGGTTTCTTTCGA
This sequence comes from Mesorhizobium sp. M2C.T.Ca.TU.002.02.1.1, assembly GCF_003997225.1. Taxonomy (NCBI): domain Bacteria; kingdom Pseudomonadati; phylum Pseudomonadota; class Alphaproteobacteria; order Hyphomicrobiales; family Phyllobacteriaceae; genus Mesorhizobium; species Mesorhizobium sp. M2C.T.Ca.TU.002.02.1.1. The sequence goes on along the minus strand of NZ_RZTO01000053.1, from coordinate 7,718 downwards.
TGACCTTCGCTTTGCTCTCTGCTGGCATGCTGGTTACCTTTCATCCTTCTGGGCCGGCTTCTTGGGATCGGCGACACCGGCAAGCAGCCGGAATTCCTTCAGCCCCGAGGGGGCGAGATCTTCCATCAGTTCCACGAAATCCATGTGCACCATCCGGCGCACGCGCCGGGCGAGATGCGGGATGGGGCTGGACGGCTCGGTACGGTCATAGAAGGCGACGACGAGGTCGAGGCATTTGACGACTTCGTCGCGCGAGTTGATCCGGTCCGGTAGACCGGCGCTCGCTTCCACGGGGCTTGCCACACTTGCCATCGTCTCGGCTCCATGACCGTTGCGGGCGGGCGTTGCTGGCTCCGCTGCCGCCTGCGGAGCGGGCTTCGCGGCGCCGTTGGCCGTCGCGCCGGCACCGGAATTCCGCTCCAGCGTCGTCAGCAAACGCTGCAGGAACTTCTTCAATTCCGGAACGGTGGCGCCATGGCCTTCGATGCGGGCGTTGAGCGCGGCGTCCACGGCGTCGAGGGCGGCGATCGCGGCACGCGCGTCGGCCAGCAGCGACGTCATCGCCTCGCCGGCCTGATCGATTTGCGCCGCGCATCCGGCGCGCACCCGGTTCAGCAACTGGTTGTGCGCGCTTACCAATGCCGCCTTCTCGGCGGCGTTCAATCCCGAGGCCGCTTCCTGCAGCATGACGCGCTCGTCGAGCGCGCCCTGTTCCAGGTCGCGTCCGCTGATCGGCCCGACCTGGCGCGGCGAGAAGAAGACGGTTCCACGCAGGTTCGCCAGCAGGCCTTCCTGGGCATTCTGGAGATCGAGCAGCGCGTTGATGCGGCGCAAGGCGGCGTCGCGCGGCGGCGCGTTCGCCCGCAATGCCGGATGCATCGTGTCCCAATGCTGGTCGAAGGTCCTGGCGATGAGCGTCAGGCCCTGGGCGAGGCCGGCCAGCCCTTCTTCGTTGGCTAAGGCCCGTGCGACGATGACCAGCAGGCGCAGGTCCCGGCCGCGGGAGCGCAGCTCGTCGGCGCTTTCGAGCACCGCCGTCCAGTCGACCGGACTGGACTGCGATGTGGGCTTGCCGTTGCCGTCATGGACAACTTTGAGCTGAGGTTCGGTCAGGCGCTCCAGCTCGTGAAAGGCCGGGTCGTTACGCAAGTCCTCTCCCGACGGATTCTCACCGTTCAGAGGATTCAGCCAGAGTGCGAGATCAATCACACTAACCCCCAGCCAGCGGCCCTGAGACCCCTATGTGACGTAACGTTACCACTGGCCTCATGCGACGACAATTGAGCATCTGCGCAAAAACTAACGGAAGCTAAACGCGACCGTTCTCTTCGGCGAAACCCATTGCGCGATTGCCGGGCCCGGTATGTGAAATGGCTCGCATAGCCCGGACAGCAATCGTGTTTGTTGGCCACGAGTTTGCAAGGCTTGTGTAACCGGGCGGTGCCGCCCGGATAGGTCCAAACGCCTTATCCGTCACACGGCTTTGTCAAGCAGCCGCTTATATGGCAGGGTACGGTCGGCAGATTGCGGGAGCAGGTTCGATGGAACAGCGCCGGTCATCGCAGAGCTTCAAGCGTAAGGAACTGGTCGCCAAGCTCAACGCCACGGGGGTGCGCGCCTTCAAGGCCGCGGCCGACACCGCCAAGCTGCGCGGCAATCCCTATGTCGAGCTTGCCCATTTCATCCAGCAGTTGGTGCTGTCCGAGCGCTCGGATGTGCAGATGATCGTCGCCGACGCCGGACTGGATGTCAGCCGGCTGACGGCCGACATGACGCGCGCCATCGACAAGCTGCCCTATGGCGCCACCTCGGTGGAGGAATTCTCCGACCATATCTTCCACGCCATCCAGGAGGGCTGGAACCTGGCGACGCTGGAATTCGGCGTCGAAGAGGTGCGCAGCGCCCATATCCTGCTTGCCTGCCTGAAGACGCCGGCGCTGGAAGGCCTGGTGTCCAAGATCAGCGCGGAGTTCGACAAGATCGACGCCGACGGTGTCATTTCCCGCTTCGCCGATGTCACCGAAGGCTCGCTCGAAGCCGGCTCACCTCCTGCCGCCGCTGCTGCCGAGACGCCGATGAAGCGCGGTCCGGGCGGGGATTCGGCTTTAGCCAAGTACGCTACAGATCTCACCCAGCGCGCCCGCGACGGCAAGATCGATCCGGTGGTCGGCCGCGATCCGGAGATCAGGCAGATCGTCGACATCCTGATGCGACGCCGGCAAAACAACCCGATCCTGACCGGCGAGGCCGGCGTCGGCAAGACGGCGGTCGTCGAGGGTTTTGCGCTGCGCATCGCCCAGGGCGACGTGCCGCCGACACTGCAGAATGTCAGCGTCCGCATGCTCGATGTCGGGCTGATGCAGGCAGGCGCCAGCGTCAAGGGCGAGTTCGAGAAGCGGCTGAAGGCGGTGATCGACGAGGTCCAGGCCTCAGAGGTGCCGATCATCCTGTTTATCGACGAGGCGCATACGCTGATCGGCGCCGGCGGCGCGGCCGGGACCGGCGACGCGGCCAATCTCTTGAAGCCGGCGCTGGCGCGCGGCGAGCTCCGCACCATCGCCGCTACGACCTGGGCCGAGTACAAGCAGCATATCGAGAAGGACCCGGCGCTCACCCGTCGCTTCCAGGTGGTCAAGATCGATGAGCCCTCGGAAGCGGTGGCCGTGCTGATGCTGCGCGGCGTCGCGGGGGTCTTGGAGCAGCACCACAAGGTGCAGATCCTGGACGAAGCGATCGAGGCGGCGGTTTCGCTTTCGCACCGCTATATCCCGGCCAGGCAATTGCCGGACAAAGCGGTCAGCCTGCTCGACACCGCCTGCGCGCGCGTCGCGGTCTCGCAGCATGCGACGCCGGCCGAAGTCGAGGATATCCTGCGCCGCCGCCAGGCGCTCGAAGTGGAGAGCGGCATCATCGGCCGCGAGGCGGCGATCGGCATCGACGTCGCCGACCGTCAGGCCCGTGTCGATGCCGGGCTGGCGGAAACCGAGACAAGTCTGGCCGCAGCCCAGGCGCGCTGGGACCGGGAAAAAGCGCTGGTGAGCGAGATACTCGACCTGCGCGCCAAACTACGCGGCGAAGGCGTGCCGCTCGACGAGGCGGCGGGCGAAGAGGCCGCTGCGGAGACGGCGAGTGCGGAGGGCGCGGCAAAGGCGCCCGAGCAAAAGCTCCCCGAAAGCAAGATCGGCGAGAGCAAGGCTGACGAGACCAAGAAGGCCAAAGCCTCCAAAGCCAAGGCGGCCAAGGCTGCGAAGGCCGAAGCAGCGACCGCCGAGCCCGAGGATGAAGCCGCCGCCGACCTCGCGCGGCTGCGCGAACTGATGGCCGAACTTGCCGCGGCGCAAGGCGAGACGCCGCTCATCCTGCCGTCGGTCGACCGCAACGCGATCGCCGCCGTGGTGCAGGATTGGACCGGTATCCCGACCGGGCGCATGCTCTCCAGCCAGACCGAGAAGGCGCTCAAGCTCGCCGCCACCCTGTCAGAGCGCGTGGTCGGCCAGGACCACGCGATGGAGATGATCGCCCGGCGCGTGCAGACCAGCCGCGCCGGCCTCGGCGCGCCGGAAAAGCCGGTCGGCGTCTTCCTGCTTTGCGGTCCCTCCGGCGTCGGCAAGACCGAAACCGCGCTGGCGCTGGCCGAGACGCTCTATGGCGGCGAGCAAAACCTGATCTCGATCAACATGTCGGAGTTCCAGGAAGCGCACACCGTCTCGACGCTGAAGGGCGCGCCGCCCGGTTATGTCGGCTACGGCAAGGGCGGCATCCTGACCGAGGCGGTGCGCAGGAAGCCCTATTCGGTGATCCTGCTCGACGAGGTCGAGAAGGCGCACCCCGACGTGCACGAGATCTTCTTCCAGGTCTTCGACAAGGGCATGATGGACGACAGCGAAGGCCGCCGGATCGACTTCAAGAACACGCTGATCCTGCTCACCTCGAATGTCGGCTCCGACGTCATCATGGATCGCACGAAGAACGGCACGGTGCGGACCGGCATCGACGATCTCGACACCGCGCTGCGCGCCCCGCTGCTGAAGGTCTTCCCGGCCGCCTTCCTCGGTCGCGTGGTGACCATTCCCTACTATCCGCTGTCGGACACGATGATCGAGGCGATCGCCCGGCATCAGTTCGGCAAGATCGCCAAGCGCCTCAAGGCCACGAACGACGCCGAGCTGGTGATCGGCGACGGCGTGATGGATCTGGTCAAGGCGCGCTGCACCGAAATCGAATCCGGCGGCCGCATGATCGACGCCATCCTCACCAACACGCTGCTGCCGGAACTCAGCCGCGGCGTGCTCAACCGCTCGCTCGAGGGCAAGAAGATGGCGAAAGTCACCGTGGAGGCGTCGCCGGAAGGATTTACCTACTCGTTCGAATAGAGCTCGATTGAGGTCACTGTCCTCTTCGCCGACTGTAGGGAGTGAGGGCGCCGTCGCATTGATGTCATTGAGCGCATGGACGACCGACGCTGGGGATCGTGCTTCACGAGAACACGGTCGTAGATCGATTACTGCTCCTTCTTGAACAAATCCTGGAAGATGAGTTGGCCCCAGGCGCGGCCGTGCGCGTGCACCAGCGCGCCACCCTCGTTGAGCTTCCCCAGCTTGACGGGTGCGAACCCGAGTTGTTTGGCCAAGGCCGCAACGGGGGCGATCGCGTCCTCGTCGTCGCTCGACAGAAAGACGACCCTGTGCCCGCCCTCGACGATAGGATCGGCAGCCAGGGTGGCCGCAACCAGGTGATTGAACCCTTTGACAAGCTTGGCGCCGGTGAACGCCTTCGCGACGAAGGCGGAGGATGGGAGACCGTCCAGCTCCTCAGGGACTGGAAACGCGTTCGTGGCGTCGATGATCGTCTTGCCTTCCCAGTTCGGCAGTGCCTTCGCAACCTCGCGATGCTCCCCGAACGGGACCGCCAGGATGATCGTGTCGGCCTCGAGTGCTTCCCGCAGCGACTTGGCGACGACCGTGGGGCCAATCTCCCGAGCCTGAGGCGCCAACGCCTCTGGCGGCCGGCGGCTCGCGATGGTCACGTCGATGTTTTTGCGGGCGAAGGCGCGGGCAAGGGCCTGGCCTATCTTACCGAATCCTACAATTGCGTAGCTCATAATTGTTTCTCCGATCCATGTTGATGTTGATTCCCCGGCCTTCAATGGCGCTGGGTTATCTGTTCCGCTGTGTGGCGACCTTTGCGTAGACGTCCCGTCATGAACGACTTCCGCGCAGGCGGGCCGGCCATTCAGCGTGGAAGTCGTTTCGCCATGCGCTATTCCCGGCGATCAGGCGCGATTTCAGATGGCCGAGAAGCCGCCGTCGACAGACAGCTCCACTCCGTTCACGAAGCTGGAATCGTCAGAAGCAAGAAACACCGCGGCCGCCGCAATTTCCTCAGGACGCCCCATCTTTCCCCGCGGGATCAGGGATTCGAACATCCGCTTCGCCTCCTCGGTGAGAACTTGGTCCTGCATCGGTGTGGCGATCGGCCCCGGGTGCAGCACGTTCACCCGGATATTCCTGCCCTTCAGCTCGTTGAGCCAGCCGCGTGCGAATGCGTGCAACGCCGCCTTGCTCGCCGCATACACACTGTAACCAGGAAAACCCTTCACCGAGGCAACTGATCCGGTCATGAAGATCGATCCGCCATCGTTGAACAGCGGCAGCGCCTTTTGCACCGTGAACAGCGTGCCGCGCGTATTCAGGCCGAAGGTCGCATCGAAATGCTGCTCGGTAATCTCGCCCAGTGGGACGGCCTCGCCCGTGCCGGCGCTGGCGTACAGCACGTCGATCTTGCCCTTTTCCCGCTTGACGGTGTCGAACAGACGGTCGAGGTCGTCGAGATTGGCCGCGTCGCCGCGCACGCCGGTCACGTTCCGGCCAATCAGCCTGACGGCCTCGTCGAGCGCCTCCTGCCTCCGGCCGGTGATGAAAGCATAGGCGCCTTCCTCGACGAACCGCTTGGCGCTCGCCAGCGCCATGCCGCTCGATCCGCCCGTGATGACTGCAACCTTACCGTCCAACTTTCCCATGACTTCCTTCCAGGCTCCATCCTTGGTCGTTCGGGGTAACTCCCGAGACCCTCAACATGGGGCGGCCGGAGTCAGGCGTTGAGTGTGGAAGCGTGCATATCGGTGGTGCGAAATCGATCCGGCTGGACGATTGACGCCAGCGACGACGATCGGCGTCCGCTCTTCGGAATTAAGCCGCGCTTGTCGGCGCAGGCTATGATGACCACCCGTTCTGCTGTTAGATGCGGGCTTTGGAAGGCGCGCCGCGCGGTGCCGGATTGCACCATGATCGACTGGCCATGATCGACTGGGATGACGTTCGCTACTTTCTTGCCGTCGCGCGCGGAGGCTCGGTGCGCGCTGCCGCCGGGCGCCTCGGAGTGAATCACTCGACCGTGCTGCGACGCATCGCTCAGCTCGAGGAACGCCTCGGGGCCCACATGTTCGAAAAGCTGCCTTCGGGCTACCGCCTGACGGCCGCGGGCGAGGAGGTCCTCGAGCTCGCGAACCAGATGGAAGCGTCGTCGCATCAGCTGGAGACGCGCGTCTTCGGGCGTGACCAGAGCGTGCGCGGGCTTCTGCGGGTGACGTTGGCGCCGCCCCTCGCGACACACCTGCTCATGCGGGACTTCGCCGATTTCGCGCGTCTGCATCCGGACATCGAGATGGAAATCCTGTCGTCCGGCGAGCTGGCAAATCTGACCAACCGGGAGGCCGACGTTGCAATCCGCGTCGTCTACGATCGCAAAACCCTTCCGCTCAATCTTCATGGTCTGAAGGGACCGGAGGTGTTCGGCGGCGTCTACATGTCTCGCGATCGACTAGCCGCATGGCATGCGGGCGCACCTGATCCCATCCGGTGGATCGTCATAAGCATTCATGGAGTTCCGGACTGGGCTCGCGAGGGCGAGGTTCGCACCACGGGGGTTCCGTTCAGGACGACGGACGGCGAGGCGCAGATCGCTGCAGTGCGGCAAGGGCTCGGGATCACGACGCTGCCGTGCTTCGTGGGCGATGCCGACCCCTTGCTGGTCAGGGTGCAGGGCACCGACCTGCACATGTACGGAACGCTCTGGCTTCTTACGCAGGGAGAAACACGCAAGACCAAGCGCGTGCGGCTCTTCGCCGAGTTCGTATCCCGCAGGCTCGCCGCCTACGCGCCGCTTCTCGCGGGGCTGTCCCCATCGCCGGACTGACGCGCGGCGGGTCGCCGATGGCGCCGTCTCGGGCGCCCGCAAAGTCGCGTATGGCGAGACCGGCCAATGTCGTCGCTCGATCTGCGTAGTCCCCCAATGTGGTGAGGGAACGACGCCCTCAGATCGACCAGAGCGCGCCGCCGTCGCAGGCGACGGCCTGGCCGGTGATGTAGGAGGCGCGGTCGGAGGCTAGGAAGGCTGCCAGCGCCGCGAACTCCTCGGGACGGCCGATGCGCCTGGCGGGTATCGCCTGGCTCACCTTTTCCAGGTCGAGCTTCGCATCCGCCAGCCTCTCGGTCAGCGTATAGCCCGGCATCAGCGCGTTGAAGGTGATGCCGTTGGCTCCTTCTTCCTTGCTCAGCGTGTTGATCAGTCCGTGGATGCCGGCGCGCAGCGAGTTGGAGAGCGCGAAGCGGTTGATCGGCTCCTTCGCGGCGATGGAGGTCACGAACAGCACGCGGCCCCATTTCTTCTCGCGCATCGAAGGCAGCACCGCCCGCACGATCTCCACCGCGCTCATGAAC
>NZ_RZTO01000539.1:0-4380 GCF_003997225.1 Mesorhizobium sp. M2C.T.Ca.TU.002.02.1.1 | reverse complement strand
CTGTCGTTCTCCGACCAGGCCGGCGTCAAGATCGTCTCTGAAATCCAGATCGCAGGTTCCACCAGCGCCAAGGCCGGTAACTGGCTGTGGGCGTGGGCCAATTCGAACCTGCCTGGCAATCTTCTCGGCGGCGCGAAACTGGTTCGGGCCTTCGGCGAGGAAAAAGGCATAGACAATTTGGCCCGGGCCTATGTGGACGATACGGGCGGCGACCTGGAAGCTCTCGGCTGGGAACTCACGGCGGCAATGGTTCGGGTTTGCAATGCGCTTGGCGCTTACCGCTCGCCGCGCGGTGAAGGCGGAGCGCTGTATCTGGTTTTCAAAAGTGTCAGATGGGCAAACTGACCGCCTGGCCGTTTCGCTGATCAAAACGAGAGAGCCCGTGCCTCTCGAGGCACGGGCTCAGTCAACGACCCTGGGTACTGACTGGAGGCCGTCAGTAGGGCGAAACGCACTGCTGACGCGGGCCGTTGTAGGGCTGGAAAGTGTTGTCCGAGGCGCGATACGAGCGGTAGCGGTCGTAGCACCACTGGACATGCGAGTTGCCGCGATAGACGCGGCTGTTCTCGCTGTTGACGATGGCGCCGGTGATCAGCGCGCCCGTGGCGAAAGCGGCCAGCGGGAACCAATAGTCGCCATGCCGGCGATAGCCGCGGCGATATTCACGATAGCCGCGATGGCCGTTCCAGTAGACGCTGCCACCGCGACGCGAGAAATCGCGGTTGAAGCCGCGGTGCCTTCTCCAATCCCGATACTGCACAGTCTGGACATCTGACGACAGGCCCTGGGGTTGCGGCACATAGGCCGGCTGAGCGTTGACCGGCACCATTTCGGCCGCGATGAACGACGCCGAGAGAGCGGCTGCCAACAGTCCCGATGCGATCTTGTTCATTAGTCTTCTCCTAGAGGTTGATCGACGTCCCTGTTTTGCGAAACGGGTCCGGGTTGCAAATTGTTCCCGTTTCGATATCACAACCCGCTGTTGTGGAGCTTTCTGAAGCAATACGGACACGGGCCATTGGCGCGAGCATTCGAAAGCCGTTCGCCAACACCCTCGGCACCCTCGAAATCTGTTCAAGAAATCCGCCTTGGAAGCCTGTCTTTTTCCGGTTGACCGGCCGCGGCACTCTCCCTATGTTCCGCGCAATTTCGAGGGCGGCGTTTCGAGCCCGCGGGAGCGCGTAGCTCAGCCGGTAGAGCAACTGACTTTTAATCAGTAGGTCATGGGTTCGAATCCCATCGCGCTCACCAAAAACGACCGCCCGAAACAGCCCGCCCACATCTGCCGAATTGCCGCAAGTCCAACCGCCTCCACAACATCACGTCGCCGCTCGGCCGGCGCTTTACATTTTTGTAAATTGCCTTGGGTGCGCGGTTCGCGATAGGGCAGGCTGGTGGCCCGGTTCGGGCATCGGGCTTGTTGGGCAATAGAAATGGCTCGGATGAACGGACCTGGCCGTCCTTGAAGTCTTGCCGTCGGCGATCACCAGAGGAGCGGTGTCGCGCCGAATAGAATTATGGGGCAGCGGTGTCGTCACGTCGAGGCAGGCGAGCGCCTTCCGCTTTCCGTCGCAGGCTTAACGAGTGGGTTCACACGGTCAAGTGGGCCGCCCTTCGTTGGCTGTATCGTCGCGATATCGCCGATGTCAGGCTGAAGCTTGGCGCCGAGCCCTTCGCTCCAATCCTCGATCATTATCCGGAGGTTCCACTCAAGGTTGTCCGTCCCTACCTGACCGTGGGGCTGAAGCGCGGCAAACGCGCCGTGGCCCTGGTCGGTCACTATATGGCGGCAGCCCGTTTGCTTTGCGACGCCGCATTGGTCGAGAGCCACACTGGCGGTCTGGAATTGTTCGCAGTCACGACCCCTGCGGGGACAATCACGGTGGAGCTAACCGGCCAGGGCGGCCTCTACAGGGAAGCGGAGTGGCGCCTTGTCCTTTGTCTGGATCACAGGCCGATCACTGAAATGGGATTGGCGATCGTGGACCGGTCGCTGCTGCGCATCGAGGAAGCAGGGGAGATCCTTTTGATAGGCGCCCTCAAGGGTGTTTCGGCCGGAGCGCAAGGCCTTGAGGACGCCCGTATCTTGACGAACGCCATGGAGGGCATGCGCCCGAAAACCGTGCTCCTTTTCGTGGCGCAGGTTCTTAGCCGGTCCTTAGGCTTGTCCGGCCTCTTTGCCGTGTCGAATGCGGGGCATGTTTTTGCAACCGATTACAGTTTGCGCCGCCGCATCTCCGCCGACTATGATGGTTTCTGGATAGAGTCCGGAGGGCTCCGGACGGACCCTTCGATGTTCGCCATGCCCATCGCCAAGGCGCAGCGCGAGCTTACCGAGTACAAGTCCAACAAACGGGCACGGGTTCGCAGGCGATGGCGTCTGGAGGATCAAATTACCGACCAGGTGAAGGCGTCAGTCCAGCCTCTGCTTCGGAAATAACCGCGCTTTGCATCATAGCCGGCCAGCTTGATGCCCGTGGCAATCGGAACAAAAACCATACGCGTCCGTTCAATCCCGGAAGGGACCGCAATTTGGGATGCGGATACAGTGGACGTACTGAACTTGGAACTGGCCAGGGCCAGGCAGAGCGTAAAGCGCGCGGAGACTTCTCTCAATCATGCAAAGGAAATGCTGGACGAGGACTGTGGCGTAGGGATCAACCTTGCGCTGTGCAGCCGCATAAGGTCGGAACAGAAGCGCGTGGCAGAAGCCAGAAAGCGGCTGATGAAGATCGCTCGGGCTATCTTACCCTGACGGCGTGACTTTCCCCAAGACAATGAGAGCCGGCCACCGGCAAACTTGTCCCTGGACAGGGTCATGGCTAAACTCGGGCCTCCGAGGGAGGCTCCACGATGGCACTTGACCTTTCGGTAGAGACCACGGCCCGTAAAGCGGCGCCGCCGCCCGGCAGATATCTGTTCGGCCCGGTCGCCGATTTCCTGATGCTCGGCGGCAGCGCGTTTCTGATCCTGCCGGCGCTGTTCTTCGTGCCGCGTGAATACGAAGGCTCGTTAGCCGCGACGATGGTCGTCGTGGCCTATCTGGTGAACTACCCGCATTTCGCCCATTCCTACCAGATATTCTACCGCAATTTCGGCCGGAAGGCGCGTGGCGACGGCTACGATCGAAGCCTGCAGCTTCGCTACATTTTCGCCGGCGTCATCGTTCCGGCGATCATGGCCCTGTTCTTCGCCTATGGCGCGGCGACGTCAAACACGCGGCTGCTCGGCTTCGCGGCCAACGCAATGTTCTTTTTCGTCGGCTGGCACTACGTCAAGCAGGGCTACGGCATGCTGATGGTCGATGCCGTGCTGAAACGGAAATTCTTCGACAACCGGGACAAGAAGGTGCTGCTCGTCAACAGCTACGCGGTGTGGATCCTGGCCTGGCTGCAGACCAACACGGCGGTGACCGCGGGACAGTATTACGGGCTCCAGTATTACACCTTCGCCGCGCCTTCATGGATCACCGACATTGTCTTGGCGGCGGCCGTCGCATCCATAGCGGCTACGCTCCTGATGCTGGCCAGCCGTTGGCGAAAAAATGGCGGCGGCCTGCCGTATAACGGCATCGTTGCCTATGTCGCGTCCCTCTATCTCTGGATCCTGATCGCCAGGATAAACCCGCTCTGGCTGCTTGTGGTGCCGGCGCTGCACTCGCTGCAATATCTGGCCGTGGTGTGGCGCTATCAGACCAATGTCGAGCGTGACGTCCTGGATGCGGCGCGGGATCCGGAGCCGAAAATCCTATCCGTCCTCGGCCCTCGCTATAAGCTGCGGGTGTGGGGATTCATCATCGGAGGCGCCGCCCTCGGCTATCTCGGCTTCTGGCTGATCCCGTTCATGTTGACCGCCTTGGTCCCCTACGACAAGCAGGTGCTCGGTTCGTCGCTGTTCTTCTTCATCGTGCTGGTCTTCATCAACGTGCACCACTACTTCCTCGACAATGTGATGTGGCGCCGTGGCAATCCGGAAGTGTCGAAATATTTGTTCCGGTAGGAGGGACCCAAACCCGGAACTGAAGGCCGCAGGTCACGCGATCAGCGACACATTCCCGCCGGCGTGACGCTCAAGCCGTCCCGCGAGGTCGAGTTCAAGCAGCACCATCGATATCTGCGCTGCGCTCATGCCGGTGTGGCGGATAATGTCGTCCACCGCGATCGGCGTGGGGCCAAGCGCTTCCAGCACATCGGCGCGGTCGTTTTCGCCGGGTGGCGGCATGGCGGATATGTCGGGCGCCTCGGCAAGTGGGAGGGTTCTTGGAGGCCGGGTGCCGGCAAGCGGCGCCAGCGCGCCGAGCACGTCGGCGGCTTCGGTGACGAGCGTGACGCCGTCCTTGAGCAGCGCGTTGCAGCCGGCGGCGCGCGGATCGAGCGGCGA
>NZ_RZTO01000538.1:0-4392 GCF_003997225.1 Mesorhizobium sp. M2C.T.Ca.TU.002.02.1.1 | reverse complement strand
GGTGCGCGGTGGCGTCGGCGCGGATGCGGGCGCGGCGCGCCTCCGGCGATTCGGGCCAATCGGCGCTCGCCGTCTCGATGCTTTCCTGTGGCGGCGGCAGGCTTTCCTTCTGCCCCGGGGCAGGCTTCACCAGGTCGGGGCGCGGCTTGTAATCGATCGGAGTGCGGCGCTTCGGCGTGATCGAGGCAGCGCCTGAAACATCGTCGAAGAGCTGCGCGGCCGCCGTCTTGTCGGTTCCGTAGGTGGGCGAGCTCATGCAGCCCGACAGGGCAATGGCCGATACCACAAGCGGCGCCACCAGCGCGGCGCGCGCAAACGTTCTGTCGGTCATGCCAAAAAGTCCCACTCTAACAGCCTTTCGGTCGCCACCGGCCAACGGCGCGGTCCCCATCTTCCCCGCATTTGCGATGGAAATCCGGCGACAATTTGTCTGCCGGAGTGTCGCGTGTTTACCTCAACCACTTGTTAAGGGCAACGCGCGGGCGGATTCGCGCTGCCCGGCGTGGCATTTATGCACCGGCTTATAGCCCGAGCCTATAGTCGACCCAATGCCCTAAGCTCATGCAGCACGGCTGCGTCGCGGGCCGAGACATCCGGGAATTCCGGATCCTGGCCGACATCGGCGGTGTAGCGCCAGGAGCGCGCGCATTTGACCAAGCCGCGATTCTCGGCCTTCTCCACCACCACCGCCACGCCCTTGACGTCCTCGAGCGTGAAGGCGCCTTCCGGTGCCTTGCCGCGGTTGATGACGAGGTCGCTGGTGATCGCCATCTCGGCCATGTCGACATCGACGATCGCCGCTTCCAGCACCGCATCGTCGATGGTGACCACCGGCACGGCTTCCAACGAGGAGCCAATCAGCTTCTCGGCGCGCGCGATTTCCAGCGCGCCGGTGACGACGCGGCGCACCTGCCTCACCTTGCGCCATTTCTCGGCCAGCGCCTCGTTGCGCCAGTTCCGCGGGATCGCCGGGAACTGATCGAGATGCACCGAGGCGGCTTCCGGATGGCGGTCGAGCCAAGCCTCCTCGGTGGTGAAGGGCAGCATCGGCGCGAGCCACTTCACCAGGCATTCGAAGAGGTGGCGCACCACCTGGACCGCCGCCCTGCGGCGCAGGCTCGACGGCCCGTCGCAGTAAAGCGCGTCCTTGCGGATGTCGAAATAGAATGCCGAAAGCTCAACCACCATGAAGTCGAGCAACGCACGAGTGATGCGCTTGAACTCGAAGGCGTCGTAGCCCTGGCGCACCACCTCGTCCAGTTCGGACAGCCGGTGCAGCATCAGCCGCTCCAGTTCCGGCATCGCCTCGACCGGCACATCCTGGCCGTCGTCATGGGCAAGCGTGCCCAGCATCCAGCGGATCGTGTTCCTGAGCTTGCGGTAGGCGTCGATATTGGTCTGCAGCACGTTCTTGCCGAGCCGCTGGTCCTCCCAATAATCAGTCGTCACCACCCAGAGCCTGAGGATATCGGCGCCGGACTGCTTGATGACATCCTGCGGCACGACGGTGTTGCCGAGTGACTTCGACATCTTGCGGCCTTCCTCGTCCATGGTGAAGCCATGGGTGATGACCGTGTCGTAAGGCGCCCTGCCCCTGGTGCCGCAGCTTTCGAGCAGCGAGGAATGGAACCAGCCGCGATGCTGGTCCGAGCCCTCGAGATAGACGTCGGCCGGCCATTTCAGGTCCGGACGGTCTTCCAGCGTGAAGACATGCGTCGAGCCGGAATCGAACCAGACGTCCAGGATGTCTCTCACCTGATGCCATTTGGACGCATCGTGATTGCCGAGGAAGCGTTCCTTGGCGCCCTCGGCGAACCAGGCGTCGGCGCCTTCCTTCTCGAAAGCGTCCATGATGCGCCGGTTGACGGCCTCGTCCTTCAGCACATTGCCGTCCTCGTCGGCGAAAACCGCGATCGGCACGCCCCAGGCGCGCTGGCGCGACAGCACCCAGTCGGGGCGCTCCTCGATCATGGCGCGGATACGGTTCTGGCCAGCCGCCGGCACGAAGCGCGTGTCGTCGATCGCCTTCAGCGCGCGGCTGCGCAGCGTCGTGCCGTCACCGAGGTCCTTGTCCATATAGACGAACCATTGCGGGGTGTTGCGGAAGATGACCGGCTTCTTCGAGCGCCAGGAATGCGGATAGCTGTGCTTCAGGCGGCCGCGCGCGAAGAGCGCGTTGCGCTTGATCAGCTCGTCGATGACCGCCTGGTTGGCGTTGCCCTTCTTGCCGTTGTCGTCGATGACGCGCGCCGCCCCGCCCTCGCGTTCCGGACCGAAGCCCGGCGCGTCCTTGGTGAAGAAGCCCGCATCGTCGACGGTGAAGGGGATCGTGGTATCGACTCCGCGCGCCCTCAGCTCGCTCGCGGCCTCCATCCAGGCGTCGAAGTCCTCGCGGCCATGGCCGGGCGCGGTGTGCACGAAACCGGTGCCGGCATCGTCGGTGACGTGCTCGCCGGCAACCATCGGCACCGGGAATTCATAGCCGCCGCCAAGGCCTTTGAAAGGATGTGAAAGCGTAAGCTTCCCAAGCTGTTCCGCCGATACGCTGTGAAGCCTGTTCAACGTGACCTTGGCCTTGGCTGCGCATTCCTCGGCCAAGGCGTCGGCGAAGATCAGCTTCTCGCCGGGCTGCGGGCCGAAAGCGTTCTCGGCCGCCGTCACCTCGTAGAGGCCATAGGCGATGCGCGGCGAATAGCTCACGGCGCGGTTGCCGGGGATGGTCCAGGGCGTGGTCGTCCAGATGACGACATGCGCCTCGACCAGATCGAGCGCGGCCCCATCCAGCGCCGGCGCGGCGCCGGCGACCGGCTGAGCGAGGCTCGCGACCGGGAACTTCACCCAGATCGTGTCGCTCTCGTAATCCTGATACTCGACCTCAGCCTCGGCCAGCGCGGTGCGCTCGACCACGCTCCACATCACGGGCTTCGAGCCGCGGTAGAGCTGACCGGACATGGCGAACTTCAGCAGCTCGCCGGCGATGCGCGACTCGGCATGGTAGGCCATCGTCGTGTAGGGATTGTCGAAATCGCCGATGAC
The DNA here is from genome assembly GCF_003997225.1 of Mesorhizobium sp. M2C.T.Ca.TU.002.02.1.1. Taxonomy (NCBI): domain Bacteria; kingdom Pseudomonadati; phylum Pseudomonadota; class Alphaproteobacteria; order Hyphomicrobiales; family Phyllobacteriaceae; genus Mesorhizobium; species Mesorhizobium sp. M2C.T.Ca.TU.002.02.1.1. The sequence continues at coordinate 1,356 of NZ_RZTO01000538.1, read as the reverse complement.
GCCAAGGCGCTGGAACTCGCCGCCCTGCACCTTGATCCAATGAGCCGCGAAGTCGCGGCATTCCCTGCGGAACTCGTTGACCGGCACCTCGTCCTTGTTCTTGCCTTTGGCGCGGTATTGCTCCTCGATCTTCCATTCGATCGGCAGGCCGTGGCAGTCCCAGCCCGGCACGTAGTTGGCGTCGTAGCCGCGCATCTGGAAGGAGCGGTTGATGACGTCCTTGAGGATCTTGTTCAGCGCATGGCCGATATGGATGTTGCCGTTGGCGTAGGGCGGGCCGTCATGCAGCACGAATTTCTCGCGGCCGGCGGCCTCCTCGTGCAGCTTTTTGTAAAGGTCCATGTCCTGCCAGCGCTTGACCAGGCCAGGCTCCTTCTCGGGCAAGCCGGCGCGCATCGGGAAATCCGTCTGCGGCAAATAAAGCGTCTTGGAGTAGTCGATCGTCTCAACAGTTTCTGTCATTGGGGTGTCGGTCATTGATCTGCCATCTCAGGGTACCCGACGACAAAAGCCGGGCGTTCAAGTCTTGCTTTGACGCATATCGTTTTCCCAAAACCGAAGCCACCTTCGGGCGATATGCGTTGATGTCCATGAAAAAACGCGAGGGGCGCGCGCGAAAACTCCCGGCGGCTCCAGCGGCGCTCAGGCCGCCCGGAACACCGGGCCCGTAATTCGTATCGCGATCGCGAAAAGGCGCGAAAAGCTCGTCATGGCGTGGCTTTTAGCGGATGGCGCGACAGGAATAAAGCGTGGATTTCAAGGCATGAAGCCGCTTTCGCGACCTACATCGTGAAATTGAAGCGGTAAGTGGTCGAGACACCGAAGGTCCACTGGTTGCGGTCGCCCCGTTCCTTGACCAGGCTGGAATCGGCCGCCGGCCCCATCAGACGCGAGTATTCGGTGAAAACGCTTGCCGTCATCGGCTCGGTCACCTTCCAGGTGATCGCGCCGCCGAGGCCCGTCGACTTCAGCCCGCCGCCCGGATGGTACTCGCTCAAGCCCGAAGCAACCGCTTCCTTGGCGTTGACGCCGTAATAGGCGTCGAAATAGTTGGACGAGGCGAAGGAGACGCGCGGGCCGCCGGAAATGCGCACCGTCGGCGTGATGTCGTAGAAGGCGTCCGCGGCGATGTCCGCGACAAAGCCGTTATGGGCGCGAATGCCGTGCCTGAGCTCCGCCCGCGCCCTTACCCAATCCAGCGGATAGAATTCGAAGAAGCCGCCCACCTCGCCGCCCCAGCGCACCGGATCGAGGCCTTTCAGTTCATCCTTGCTATCGCGCGAGAATATGAACTTGCCGGTCAAGCCGGCGCGAACGGAACCATCATCGATCAGCGCCAGCGAGATGTTGTCGTTG
>NZ_RZTO01000537.1:0-4395 GCF_003997225.1 Mesorhizobium sp. M2C.T.Ca.TU.002.02.1.1 | reverse complement strand
ACCGCCATGCTCGGCTATCTGGTCACGTCGCCACTAGCCGCGGGCAATGTGGTGATCTTCAAGCATTCGCCGCAGACGCCGCTGATCGCCGAGCTTGCCGAGGAGGCGTTTCGCGCCGCCGGCGGGCCGGAAGGGGTCTTCCAGAGCCTGCATCTCGACCATCCGGACGCCGAGCGGCTGATCGCCTCCGGCGCCTTCAACGCCGTCAATTTCATCGGCTCGGTCAATGGCGGCCGGCGCGTGCATGCGGCCGCGGCCGGCACCTTCACCCAGGTGCATTTGGAGCTCGGCGGCAAGGATCCGACCTATGTGCGCTCCGACGCCGACCTCGAAGCGGCGGTTCCGCTGATCGCCGAGGGCAGCTATTCCAATGCCGGCCAGTCCTGCTGCTCGGTCGAGCGCATCTATGTCGATCGCTCGATCCATGACCGCTTCGTCGAGGCGCTGGTCGCCGAGACGGCGAAATGGGGGATCGGCCATCCGATCGGCGAAAAGCCGATGGTGGGCCCGGTGGTGCGCGCAGTCGCGGCCGACGCCATCCGCGGCCTCACCGAAAGCGCGGTGCGGGCAGGGGCCAGGCGCCTGATGCCGCAGGATGGCGCGCTCAAGGCGGCAAAGCTTGGGACCGCCTATGTCGCGCCGGAGGTGCTGACCGGTGTCGACCACACGATGCAGATCATGCGCGACGAGCTGTTCGGGCCGGTGGCTTGCGTCCAGGCGGTCGGCGGCGACGACGAGGCGATCCGGCTGATGAACGACAGCGATTACGGCCTCAGCGCCTCCATCTGGACGCGCGATGTCGAGCGGGGCGTGGCGCTGCTCGACGAAGTCGAGGCCGGCACGGTCTATCTCAACCGCTGCGACCATGCCGACCTCTATCTGCCCTGGGGCGGCATCAAGAATTCCGGCCTCGGCCGCACCAACGGACGCGCCGGCCTGATCGAGGCGACGGCGGCGAAGGCGTATCATGTCCGCTCCGTCATCGCCTGACCGCCAAAGGCAACCGGTCGTGCGGGACCTTGAAAAGCTTGGCGATACGGCGGTCGGGGTGCTTGCCGCGGCCGGGGTGGAACGGCTGCTGCCGGATGCGGCCAGCCCTTATCTTCTGATCGCCGAGCATGCCGGCAACGTCGTGCCGGCGCCGTGGCGCGATCTTGGCTTGGCGGAGCCTTATCTCGGCACGCATTTCGCGATCGACATCGGCGTCGATGCGCTGACGCGGCGGCTGTCGCGAACGTTGCGTGCGCCGGCGGTGATCGCGCGCTATTCGCGGCTGTTCCTCGACTATAATCGCCCCGCCGATGAGTGGGATTTCATGCGGCCCGACCTCGGCGGCATCCCGGTGCCGGGCAATTTGGCCGTGGACGCGGCGGATGCGAGGCTGCGCAAACTTGTCGCCTGGGCGCCGGTCGAACGGGCAATCATCGAAGCCGCCGCCGGCAGGCGCGCGCTGATCTCGGTGCATTCCTTCACGCCGGTGATGGGCGGGGTCAAGCGCAATGTCGATATCGGCGTGCTGTGGCGGGAACAATCGCTTTTCGTCAATTCGGTGCTGAAAACACTGAGGACCCAGGGCGCGGAAGCAGGCTTCAGGATCGGCGACAACGAACCTTACGACTGGCGCCAGGCCGTCGGCTACACGCTGAACCGGCATGGGCTGCAGCAGGGCAGGCCCTGCCTCTACCTCGAGGTCCGCAACGACCTGCTTGCCGATCCGGAAACTTTCGAACGCATCAGCCGCCTTCTCGAAAATGCCTTTGCCACCGTCGCGATGTCCCTATGGCCGCAATCAGCCGCAGCCGTCTAAAGGCTGGACGCTCAAATAGCGGAACGCTAGAGCTTGTCGAATTGGAAACACGGCAGCCAAGGGCGTGGACGATGCAAGGCAATGTGGGCAGCAAGATCCGCGACGCGCGCAAGCAGCAGAACATCACCTTGCGCGACCTCAGCGAGCGCTCCGGCCTTTCCGTTTCGCAGCTGTCGAAGCTGGAGAATGGCAAGGCCAGGCTGACCGTCGACATCGCGCTGATGATCGCCGGCGTGCTGCATGTGCCGGTGGCCTCCTTCCTGTTCAGCCCGAAGCCCGGACCGCAGGCGCGCCGCTCGATCACGCGCGCCGGCAGCGGCATCCTGCATGAAGGCAACGCCATGGAATTCGAGGTCTTGTGCAGCGATTTTCGCGACAAGACCAACATTTTCTGGCGTGTGACGCTGCGCGCCAGGAACTTCGAGGAAAACGGCGGCTGGCGCAGCCATTCGGGTGAGGAGTTCATCCATGTGCTGAGCGGCAGCCTGCAGCTCCACACGCTGCATTACGACCCGACCGTGCTGCAGCCCGGCGACAGCATCCTGTTCGACGGCGAAATGCAGCACGCCTATGTCGCGCTCGGTGACGAGCCCGTCATCATGCTGATGTCGAACACGGTGCCGCGCGACGGACTGCCGCCGGGAGCAGGCGTCTGACCGACGGGCCATGGCCTTTCCGTTCAAGATTTTTTCTAAAATGGAAAAAAATACTTGTTCTGGAAAAGTCGGGGGACTAGCATCCTTTTGACCGGCCGACAGGAGAACAGCCAGCGGCCGGGAATGGGAGAGATGACCGATGCTGTCGGTTGAGGCAGTCAGCAAGACATTCGGCGGCGTGCAGGCGTTGCGCAACGCCTCGCTGACCTGCGAGGCCGGCGAGATCCTCGGCCTCATCGGTCCGAACGGCGCAGGCAAGTCGACGCTCGTCAACGCCATTTCGGGCGTGCTCAAGCCGGACAGCGGCAGCGTGCGCCTGGCGGGCGAGGAGATCACCGGCCGCGGCCCCGAACATTGCGCGCGGGCAGGGGTCGGCCGCACCTTCCAGACCATCAGGCTGTTCAAGGATTTGACCGTCCGCCAGAACGTCGAGGTGGCACATATCACCTGTCGCGCCGTGCGCCTCGACGCCGCCAAGCGCATCGGCGTCGATCAGCTGCTGCAGCAATATGAGCTGGCAGGCTTCGCCGACAGCCCGGCCGGAACGCTGCCCTATGGCAGCCAGCGTCGACTCGAGATCGCCCGCGCGCTGGCGCTGGGGCCGTCCCTCCTGTTGCTTGACGAGCCGGCCGCCGGCCTCAACGAGGCCGAGTCGGAGACGCTGGCCATCGCCATCGAAGGCATCCGCCGCGACGTCGGCTGCGCGACCATCGTCATCGATCACGACCTGCGCTTCATCAACCGGCTCTGCGACCGGCTTTGCGTGATGGACCAGGGCCAGGTGATCGCCTCGGGCGAGACGGAGGACGTGTGGCGCGATCCGCGCGTCATCGAGGTCTATGTCGGGCAGTCGGAGACAGCCTGAGGGTAGGGAAGAACAACCGCAATGAGAGGAAGGAGGGGTAGAATGGAAAAGATTTTGCTGGGAGCCGCGGTCTTGACCGCGGGGCTGCTGCAGGCAGGGCATGCGGGCGCGGCCGACCTGAAGATCGGGCTTGCGGTCGCCATGACTGGCGCCTACGCGCCCTACAGCGAGGCCGAGGGCGCGCGCTGCATGGCCGACAGACTGAACAAGGCTGCAGGCGCGAACGATCCCAAGGTCGAGCTGATGATCGAGGACAACCGCTCCGACCCGCAGCTTTCGGTTTCGCTCGGCCAGAAATTCCTCGATGCCGGCGCGCAAATCATCACCGGCGTGCCGTTCCCGGATGCGCTGATCCCGATGGCGCAGACCGCTCAGCCTTACGGCGCCACCGTGTTCTCGGCGCCGAACACCCAGCTCGAGATGCAGCAGGCCGGGCTCGACAATTTCATCGCCGGCGCGGTGCCCGATCCGATCAATGCCGCGGCCACCGCCAACGCGCTTTACGGCAAGGGCGCGCGGACCGTGGCGCTGATGGTGTCGCCCGATGCCGGTTCCTATTCGGAGAAGCTGCCGGAGTGGTTCGGCGAGGTGTTCGAGCATCTCGGCGGCAAGGTGGTCGGCAAGTTCAACTATTCCTACGGCACCACCGACTGGTCGCCGCAGATCGCCTCGATCAAGGCGTTGCCGCAGAAGCCGGACGCGATCCATATCTGCGCCGTGCTGCCCGATGTCGGCATCCTGATCCGGCAGCTGCGCGCCAATGGCTATGACGGCTGGGTGGCCGGCTGCGACGCCTTCGACGACAAGTCGCTGGAAGGCACCGTCGGCGATCCGAAGTCGCTGGAAAAGGTGATGTTCGCCACCCACGGCGCGACAGGCGTCGACGGCCCGATCGACAAGTTCCTCGCCCAGTGCAAGGCCGACGGCTACAAGATCAACGGCATCTTCGATGCGCTCGGCGCCGACATGGTGCAGATCAGCTACGAAGCGGCGAAGAAGGCCGGCACCGTCGACCCCGCCGCCTTGCGCGAGGCGATCCGGGCGCCGGGCGGCTATCCGGGCACGAC
>NZ_RZTO01000536.1:0-4397 GCF_003997225.1 Mesorhizobium sp. M2C.T.Ca.TU.002.02.1.1 | reverse complement strand
TGTCCCCCCGCCGCTACCAGCCCGGACAGGTCATCCGCTCGCCGGTCGCGCATCACGACGGCAATTACTTCGCCGACGCCGAGACGCTTGCCCGGCTCGAAGGCGAAGGCCAGGTGGTGTTCCGCTATGCCGAAGGCACCAATCCCAACGGGTCGATCAACGACATTGCCGGCATCGTCAACGACAAGGGCAACGTGCTCGGCCTGATGCCGCACCCGGAGAACCTTATCGAAGCGGCGCATGGCGGCAATGACGGGCGGGCGCTGTTCGAGAGCGCACTCGGCCTCGCGGCTTGATTCTTTGACATCCTAATCCGGAACGCGGGGGCGGACTGACCATGAGACCGACGATTGCTCGCCTTGCTCTCCTGGCCGCCGCTGGGCTCGCCTTGGCTTCCTGCCAGTCCAGCCCCAAGACCACACCGGTTCCCTCAGGCAAAAGCGCCTCGCTGCTTGCGATGGAGCAGGTCGCGATCGCCGCGCATAAATGCTGGATCGCCAGCAAGGACCCGGCCTTCAAGGCTTACCAGATGGCCAACGAGCTCAATTCCTACAGCGGCACGCCGCGCTTCCTGCTGGTGCCCGCCAAGCACTATGGCGGCAAGCCGCTGCTGGTCGTGCAGGCGCAAGGCAATTCCAGCCGCGTCGACGTCTTCGGGCCGCTGATGAATGAGCCGCTCGGCGCGCGCATCAGCTCGGACATCGCCCGCTGGCAGGCCGGCAATCCGACCTGCGCGGCTTCCGCCTGAGGTTGTCATGAGCCGGTTCCTGCAGATCGCGGGACTGGTTGTCGGGCTGGTCGCGCTTATCCTGCAATTCGCCATCACCATGCCCGCGTCGATGGCTGCGGGGCGCAGCCTGCTCGGTTCGATCGTCTTCTATTTCAGCTTCTTCACCATCCTCACCAACATCGCGGCGGTGACGGTGCATGCTTCGCTGCTGTCCCCCGCTGGCTATGCCTGGTTTCCGGCCTTCGCCGGACAGCGAATGCGCGCCGGAGTGGCGGTCGCCATCACGCTGGTCTTCATCGTTTATGCGACGGTGCTGGCAGGCCTTTGGCAACCGCAGGGCCTGTTCCTGCTTTGCGACATCATGCTCCACTACATCACGCCATTTATATTCGTGCTGTGGTGGCTCATAGCCGGTGCCGACGGCACGACGCGCTGGCGCGATATCTCCTGGTGGATGATCTATCCGCTCGCCTACCTCGCCTACGCGCTGATACGCGCCCCCTTCGCCGGCGAAGTGCCCTATCCCTTCCTTGACGTGGCCAAGAACGGCGCGGCCAGCGTCGCCGTTTCGGCCCTGGGCGTCACGGCCTTGTTCATCGGATTGAGCGCGCTTGCCGTGCTAGTCGATCACGGCATCGGCCGGTTGCGGGGAAAGCCCGCAGCCCGTGTCCAATCGAGCCGCTGACAGGCATCACTCCCAGAATGCCCTGATGCCTTCGCGATGGGCATCGCAGCGCGAGACGCCGATATCCTTGAGCTGCTCGTCCGTCATCTCCAGCAGAGCGAGGCGACCGCGCCGGCGCTCGAGCATGTGGCCGATCTGCCTCGCGATGGAACGGAGCACGAATACCAGGCGACCGACGAAGCCGCGATAGGCCAAAGGCTCGGCCTGCGCGCCAAAAGCAGGGCGCGCGTAGCGAATTGTTTCGATTGTACCCATTGTCGTTCCACCTTGTCTCGATTGTACCTTACCAACCGCAGAATCGATATGAATTGACTCATCGCGCGGTGCAATATAGAAAATTGTCACCATGACAAATTGGCTCCCTGACCTCTCCTCTGGCTCCGGTCCGCTGTATCAGCGTCTTGCTGACAGCATTGAGTCAGATATCGACAAGGGCGTCATCGACGCCGGTGCGAAACTGCCGCCGCAGCGCGACCTCGCCTATGACATCGGCACGACCGTCGGCACCATCGGCAGGGCCTATCAGCTGCTGCGCGAACGCGGTCTGGTGAGCGGCGAGGTCGGCCGCGGCACCTATGTGCTCGGCCAGCGCGCCGAAGCCCCGAAACCTGACCTCGAACTTGGCTTGCAAGGCACCCGCCCCATCGACGCGCCGAGCGGCAAGCTGCGCTTCGACAGCACCGCCGCGCCCGATGTCGGCCAGGGCGCGGTGATTGCCGACATCCTGGCGCGTACCGCGCAGGAGCACCCGCACGACATTTCGAGCTACACACGCGATTTTCCTGAACGCTGGGACGAGGCGGGGAGCCGCTGGCTTTCGCGCAATTCCTTCCGACCATCGCTCGATTCGATCGTGCCTACGCTGGGCACCCATGCCGCGGTCATGGCGGCGATCGCGGCGCTGACCATGCCCGGCGACTACGTGGTCTTCGAGCACCTCACTTATTCGCAGATCGCGCGCAGCGCCGGGCTGATCGGCCGTCGCACGGCGCTGGTTTCGGCTGACGAGGATGGCATCGACCCGGATGATTTCGAGCGCGTCTGCGCGCAGAAACATCCAAAGGTGATGTTCCTGATGCCGACCGCGAAGAACCCGACGTTGGTGACGCTGTCGGCGGAGCGGCGGCAGGCGATCGCGAAGATCGCGCGCGAATACAATGTCGCGCTGATCGAGGACGATCTTTACGGCGAGCTCACCGACGACCCGACACCGCTGCTGGCCGAATACGCGCCGGAACGCACGATCGTCGCCGGCGGCCTGTCGAAATCGGTCGCGGCAGGCGTGCGCGGCGGCTGGCTCTCCTGCCCGCCGGCCTACCGCCATCGCATCCGCGTCGCCCACAAGATGATGACCGGCGGCCTGCCCTTCCTGTTGGCCGAGGTCGGCACAAGGCTGGTGATGTCGGGCCAGGCGGGCGAGATCCGCAAGCGCTGCATTGCCGAGATCCAGGCGCGCCTCGCCATCGTGCGTGACGTGCTCAAAGGGTTCGACTTCAAGGCACGTGACAATGTGCCCTTTGTCTGGCTGACGTTACCGGACCCGTGGCTGTCCGGCACCTTCAAGAACGCCTGCCTGGCGCAAGGCGTGCTCATCGACGACGAGGACGAGTTCAAGGCCGGCCGCTCCGAACAGGTCTTTCACGGCGTGCGCTTCGGCGTCTCGCAGCCGCGGCAAAGCAAGGATGTCGCCGGCGGCGTCGCCGTCATCCGCCGCCTGCTCGACGAAGGCCGCGCCGGCTACGACAGTTTTTCGTGATCAAGCCTGAAAGCCCAGACCCAAGCATCGCCGGAGTGGCAGTTTTCCGGCGTTTTCCCTATCTGGTGGGGGTGTATCGCGCGAAAGCTTGCGATAAGAGGAGACTCGAAGAACCTCCCCTTTCCCACGGACAAAAATCGCCGCTCATGACCATTTCCAATTCCGTGCCGATAACCCCCGAGCTCGTCGCCGCGCATGGGCTGAAGCCTGACGAATACCAGCGCATCCTCGATCTGGTCGGCCGCGAGCCAAGCTTCACCGAGCTCGGCATCTTCTCCGCGATGTGGAACGAGCACTGCTCCTACAAGTCCTCGAAGAAATGGCTGCGCACCCTGCCGACCAGCGGCCCGCAGGTCATCCAGGGTCCAGGCGAGAATGCCGGCGTGGTCGACATCGGCGACGGCGACTGCGTCGTCTTCAAGATGGAGAGCCACAACCACCCGTCCTACATCGAACCCTACCAGGGCGCGGCGACCGGCGTCGGCGGGATCCTGCGCGGCGTCTTCACCATGGGCGCGCGGCCGGTCGCGGCGATGAACGCGCTGCGCTTCGGCGCACCGGACCATCCCAAGACCCGGCACCTTGTCGCGGGCGTGGTTTCCGGCGTCGGCGGCTACGGCAACTCCTTTGGCGTACCGACCGTCGGCGGCGAGGTCAATTTCGATGCCCGCTACAACGGCAACATCCTGGTCAACGCCTTCGCGGCGGGCCTGGCCAAGACAAACGCCATCTTCCTGTCGCAGGCCAAGGGCATCGGCCTGCCGGTGGTCTATCTCGGCGCCAAGACAGGGCGCGACGGCGTCGGCGGCGCCACGATGGCCTCGGCCGAATTCGACGACAAGATCGAGGAGAAGCGCCCGACCGTGCAGGTCGGCGATCCCTTCACCGAAAAATGCCTGCTGGAAGCCTGCCTGGAACTGATGGCCTCCGGCGCGGTCATCGCCATCCAGGACATGGGTGCGGCCGGCCTCACCTGCTCGGCGGTCGAGATGGGCGCCAAGGGCGATCTCGGCATCGAGCTCGACCTCGACAAGGTGCCGGTGCGCGAGGAGCGCATGAGCGCCTATGAGATGATGCTGTCGGAAAGCCAGGAGCGCATGCTGATGGTGCTGCGCCCCGAGAAGGAGGAGGAAGCCGAGGCGATCTTCCGCAAATGGGGGCTCGACTTCGCCATCGTCGGCAAGACCACCGACGACCTGCGCTTCCGCGTCATCCATCAGGGCGAC
>NZ_RZTO01000535.1:0-4410 GCF_003997225.1 Mesorhizobium sp. M2C.T.Ca.TU.002.02.1.1 | reverse complement strand
TGGCCGTGCGGCGCATGATCGATCACGGTTTCCAGGCATCGGGCTCCACCTTCATCGCGGAGTATTTCGCGGCACTGGTCCTGATGGCGGCTTTGCTCGCGGCAGCCTCGGCCAGCCGCTACTATTTCGTCATCACGCTCGGCGAGCGGGTCGTCGCCGACATCCGCCGCGACGTCTTTTCCCATGTCACGACCCTGTCGCCGGCGTTCTTCGACAGCTCGCATTCGGGCGAGATCGTGTCGCGGCTCGCCGCCGACACCACGCAGGTGAAGTCGGCGGTCGGCGCGACTGCTTCGGTCGCGCTGCGCAACCTCATCCTCGGCCTCGGCGCGGTGGCGATGATGGTCGTCACCAGCCCGAAACTCTCCGGCCTCGTGCTGGTGGCGATCCCGGTAATCGTGCTGCCGCTGGTCGCATTCGGCCGTTCGGTGCGCCGTAAATCGCGCATGGCGCAGGACACGCTCGCCGAGGCCACCGCCTATGCCAGCGAGCAGATCGGCGCGGTGCGCACGCTGCAGGCCTTCACCAACGAGAAGCTGGTCACCGGCCGCTTCGCAAGCGCCGTAGACGCAGCTTTCGAGGCGGCGCGGGCCTCGGTGTTCGCGCGTTCGTTCCTGACCTTCTTCGCCATCTTCATGATCTTTTCCTCGGTGGTGGCGGTGCTGTGGTTCGGCTCGCGCGACGTGCTTGCCGGCACGCTATCGGCCGGCACGCTCGGCCAGTTCCTGCTCTATTCGGTGTTTGCCGCCGGCGCGCTCGGCGCATTGTCGGAAGTCTGGAGCGAGCTGTCGCAGGCGGCGGGCGCCGCCGAGCGGCTGACCGAGATCCTGGCCGAGACGCCGGCGATCCCGCGGCCCGTCGACCCTGTTCCGTTGCCTGCCACCGCCAAGGGCGCGATCAGCTTCGACGATGTCTCCTTCTCCTATCCGGCGCGGCCGGACCGAGCCGCCGTGCATGGCCTGAGCTTCCAGGTGAAGCCGGGCGAGACGGTGGCGATCGTCGGGCCCTCAGGCGCCGGCAAGAGCACCGTCTTCTCGCTGATCCTGCGCTTCTACGATCCCGAGAACGGCCGCGTCGTCATCGACGGCGTCGATCTGCGCGAGGCCGATCCGGCCGCCATCCGCCAGCGCATCGCGATCGTGCCGCAGGACGTCACCATCTTTGCGGCGAGCGTCCGCGACAATATCGGCTTCGGCCGGCAGGGCGCCGGCGACGCCGAGATCGAGGCCGCGGCCAAGGCGGCCCTTGCCGATGAATTCATCGCCAGGCTCGACAAGGGCTATGACAGCCAGGTCGGCGAGCGCGGCGTGACGCTGTCCGGCGGCCAGCGCCAGCGCGTCGCGATTGCCCGCGCCATCCTGCGCGACGCGCCGATCCTTCTGCTCGACGAAGCCACCTCGGCGCTCGACGCCGAGAGTGAGACGCTGGTGCAAAGGGCGCTGGAGCGGCTGATGCGCGGCCGCACCACCATCGTCATCGCGCACCGGCTGGCCACCGTGCTCAAGGCCGACCGCATCCTCGTCATGGAAGCCGGACGCATCGTCGAGGAAGGCACGCACCAGAGTCTGGTCGCCAAGGGCGGCACCTATGCGCGGCTCGCCAAGCTGCAGTTCGAGACGGGCGCCAGCGCTTTCAGGGGCGCGGCGGAGTAGCCGCGCCCGACTGGTTTCGAACCGCCGCGTGTCAGCCGCTGTAGCGCTTGCGCAGATGTTCGGTGAAATAGGAAGCGTTGAGCTTCTCGCCGGTGGCGCGCTCGAGCAGGTCCGGCGTCGACCAGCGTGAGCCTTGCGACCAGATCCTTGCGCGGCGCCACTCGTTGACGGCGCTGAAGTCTCCTTTGGCCAGATCATCGTCGGCCGACGGGTGCTCCCTGGTCAATGCCGCCCATTGCTGCGCCGCCATCATGGCGCCCAGCGTGTAGGAGGGGAAATAGCCGAAGGCGGCGCCTGGCCAGTGCACATCCTGCATCGGCCCGTCGGCGGGGTTGTCGATGGTCGCGAGCCCGAGATAGTCGCGCATCTTGGCGTCCCATGCCTCGGGCAAGTCGGCGACTTCCAGCCGGCCGGACACGAGCTCCTGCTCGAGCTCGTAGCGCAGGATGACATGCAGCGGATAGGTGACCTCGTCGGCGTCGACGCGGATCAGGCCGCGCTCGACATGGTGGACATGCGGCAGGATGTCGTCGAGCGACCAGGCTTCGCCGAGGTGTTTTTCGACCACCGGCAACGCCCAGCGCCAGAAGGCCGGGTTGCGGCCGATCTGCTTTTCGACGAACAGGCTCTGGCTCTCATGCACGGCCATGCCGCGCGCTTTGCCGAGCGGCCAATGCGACCAGGCTTTCGGCAGGTTCTGCTCGTAGAGCGCGTGGCCGGTCTCGTGCAGCACGCCCATAAGCGCCGACAGGAAGTCGGAGGTCTTGTAGCGGGTGGTGATGCGCACATCGGTCGGCACGCCGCCGCAGAAGGGATGGTGCGACACCGACAGCGAGCCATGGGTAAGGTCGAAGCCGACGGCCGCCATCATGGCAAGGCCGAGCTCGCGCTGGCGGTCGACGGCATAGCTGCCCGACAGCGGCTTCAACGGATGTTTTGCGAGCCGCGCCTCCTGCATGGCCAGCGCACGCGGCAGGAAATCCTTGAGGAAGGCCTTCAGCTCGGCAAACACCGGCGTGATGTCGGCGGCGCGGTTGCCGGGATCGTATTGCTCCATCAGCGCATCATAGGGCGCCAGGCCGAGCGCCTCGGCACGCAGTGCTGCTTCCTCGCGCACCAGCGCCACGACGCCTTCCAGCGCCGGCAGGAAGCCGGCCCAGTCGTTCCTGGCGCGCAAGCTCCGCCAGAGCTGCTCGGAGCGCATGCGCGCCACTGTCTGGCGCTCGACGAATTCGGCCGGGAGGCAGGTGAGATTGGTGTATTGGCGACGCAATTCCCGCACCGCCGCCTGCTGCTCGTCGTTCAGGGGCTCGGCTTCGGCGGCCGAAATCCAGTCGCCGATCTCGGGCGCGGTCGCCTGGCGATGCAGCATGCCGGCGAGCGAGGACATCGCCTCGGCGCGCTTTTCGCCGCCGCCGACCGCCATGTGCGTCGCCTCGTCGGCGCCGAGGATGGCCAAAGCATGTTCCAGCGCTTCAAGCTTGTGGCCGAGGTCGTCGAGTTTTTGGAAGGACATGGTGAATTCCAGCTTCAATTTGGCTGGCGCGAAAAGATACCAAGGCGCCGAGCTTGGCAACCCTGACCGGTCGCCAGAGGATTGGAGGTCAAGTGATCAGCAGTGAGGGGATCGGCCGTCTTGCCTTGTGAGGCGACTGCGTGATCAATGCGGGGAACAAATCGCTGGAGGGGACGATGATCGGCAATATCCTGGTCGGGCTGGTGGCGCTGATCCATTGCTATATCGTCTATCTGGAGATGGTGCTCTGGGACACGCCGCGCGGCCGCAAGGCGTTCGGGCTGACACCGGAATTCGCCAGCGCCTCGAAGGTGCTCGCCGCCAATCAGGGCCTCTATAACGGCTTTCTCGCCGCGGGCCTGATCTGGGGTCTCTATCTCGGCGCCGGCGGGTTTCAGATCAAGATGTTCTTCCTGCTCTGCGTCGCGATAGCCGGCCTCTACGGCGCGGCGACCGTCGGCCGCAAGATCCTCTTCATCCAGTCGGTGCCGGCGGTGCTCGCCATCGTCGCGCTTTGGCTCGGCCTGTAGTCGGAACAGCAATCGAAAAAGGACGCCCCCGGGGCCAGGTCCCGCGGGCGCCAGGTGGTCCCTTCCATTTCCTCCGGAAACGTCAGCCGTTCGGGTAATTGCCGCCGTCTGAGCCGTCGCCCGTCATGAAGCCGCTGCCGGTATCGTTCATCAGCCTCTGGTCGACATTGTCGAGGCGGCGCAGCAGCTCATGGTATTGCGGGGACGGGATCCTGCCGTGATCCGACGCCGCGACATGCTCCGCGGCCTGGCTGATGCGCGCGGCGCGCATGTGCAGTTGCTGTGCCTCGGAAGCCGAAATGTTGTTGGCCTGCCGGGCGTCGGTGATGCCTTGATCCACGCCCTCAACCTGATCGATCAGGCCGGTCACGCGCGGCCCGATGAACTCGGCTGGAGGGGTCGCGTCGAGAAGCCCCTTGTGGTGCCCGGCCGCATAGGCGCCGGCGAGCGGGGCCGCGATCAGCGCCGCAGCCAGGGTTACAGTCTTGAGAGATGTTGAAGCGCGCATGGCGCATCCTCCGATAGGGAAGGTGGCGGCCCTGCCGCCTTGCCTTCCGACCTTTCCGGGCCGTCCGGTTCCGTCGCGTCGCGATGGGAGGCATCGCCGGCGGTCCCCGGCCCTGCGCGGCAAACTAGGTGCGTCGATTTGCGATTTGTAATTAAAAAAAGATAATGTTTTCAGGCCTTGTCGACGGGACTTGTTACTCTAAGT
>NZ_RZTO01000534.1:0-4422 GCF_003997225.1 Mesorhizobium sp. M2C.T.Ca.TU.002.02.1.1 | reverse complement strand
CGATGGCGTTGCGGGCGGCCTCGATCGCCTCGGGTGCCATCTGCACGCCGTCGGTTCGCATATAGGTGATGAGGCCGGCGGTCTCGCCGCCGACATCCATGCCTTCATAGAGTTTTTGCGCCACTTGCATGGTGCGGTTGGCCGAAAAGCCGAGCCGCGAGGAGGCGGCCTGCTGCAGGGTCGAGGTGGTGAAGGGCGGGCCGGGATTGCGCTTGGTCGGCTTGGCTTCGACCGACAATGCCTTGAAGGTCGCGCCCTCGAGCATCGCCTTGATGTCGTCGGCCTGCGCCTTGTTGGCGATGTCGAGCTTCTGCAACTTCTTGCCGGCATAGGCCGTCAGCCGCGCCTCGAAACTGTCGTTGCGTGGCGTGTCGAGGATGGCGGCGATCTGCCAATATTCCTCGCGGATGAAGCGCTCGATCTCGGATTCGCGGTCGCAGACGAGGCGCAGCGCCACCGACTGCACGCGGCCCGCGGAACGGGCGCCCGGCAGCTTGCGCCACAGCACCGGCGACAGGGTGAAGCCGACGAGATAGTCGAGCGCGCGGCGGGCGAGGTAGGCGTCGACCAGCGGCGCGTCGATCTGGCGCGGATTGGCCATCGCGTCGAGCACCGAGGCCTTGGTGATAGCGTTGAAGACGACGCGGCTGACCGGCTTGTCCTTCAGCGCGCGCTTCTGCTTCAGGACTTCCAGCACATGCCAGGAAATCGCCTCGCCCTCGCGATCCGGGTCGGTGGCGAGGATCAGCCCGTCGGCATCCTTGACCGCCTTGGCGATGTCGGCGAGGCGCTTGCCGGACGCGGTGTCGACCGACCAGGACATGGCGAAGTCCTCGTCGGGCCGCACCGAGCCGTCCTTGGCCGGCAGGTCGCGGACATGGCCGAACGAGGCCAGGACCTTATAGTTCTTGCCCAGATATTTGTTGATTGTCTTCGCCTTGGCCGGCGATTCGACGACGACGACGTCCATGAGGTCTCTTAATCTGCTGTGAGGCGGCGGAAGGAAGCTCCGCGGCGCACGACGAAATCCCACTCTTTTCGTCGCTCACATGGCCGTGCTTTTGCAATCGGTCAAGGGGAAGCGGCCAATTTGGGAAGCGGCCGTCGGCGATACACTCTTAGAGTGTATGGCAAAGATCACATTTTTTGGGGATGGAGGCATGCACGCCCGAACCGGGCGGACGACCGGCAAAAGACGACTGGCTGCCGGATCGAGGGTGCCGGCAGCCAAAGCGTTCAACAGCGTGAGTTCAATCAGCCTTGACCACGTGCCAGGCGCCGGCGACGCCTTCACCGGTCATGTCGCCGGCCTTCTTGTCCTTGATGAAGGTGTAGACCGGCTTGCCGTCATAGGCCCACATATGGGTGCCGTCAGTGCGCTTGACGACAGACCATTCGCCTTCGGTCTTGGCGCTCGCCTTGGCTTTCAGCGGCGGCCAGTTGGCGGCGCATTTGTCGTAGCAGTTGGACTTGCCCTTCTCGTCCTTGTCGAAGGTGTAGAGCGTCATGCCCTTGGCGTCGGTATAGATCTTGGTGCCGCCGACTTCGGCTTCCTTCCATGCCTCGGCGGCGTGGGACGCGGCGGTGCCGAGCAAAAGGGCGGCAAACCCGAGTGCAATCGCTTTCATGATAAATCTCCCTGAGAACAAGCACGCGGCAATCGCGCGCTCACCTGAACAACGCATTGAGGCTGCCGTTTCTTCCTTCGCGAAGCGGCGACGTGCCACACAATGGTGATTGGCAGGGGCGCGCCCGCATCGCTATATCGACGCCAACACAATCGGGACTCATTGGATGGCATTGGACATCGGCTATGTCAGCGCGGTCGGGGCAGGGGCGATCTCGTTCCTGTCGCCTTGCGTTCTGCCGCTGGTGCCGCCCTATCTCTGCTACATGGCCGGCGTCTCGGTCGATGATTTCCGCGGCAATGCCGGCATAACGGCGCGCGAGGGGACGCGCGGCGCGCTGCTCTACGCGTCCTTGGCCTTCGTGCTCGGATTCTCCACCGTCTTCGTCGCGCTCGGCGCCGGCGCCTCGACCATCGGCCGGCTGCTGCGCGTCTGGCAGGAGCCGCTGGCGATGGCGGCGGGCGTGCTGATCATCATCATGGGCCTCAACTTCCTCGGCATCCTGCGTATTCCGCTGTTGTCGCGCGAGGCGCGCTTCCAGTCGCAGGGCAAGCCCGCCAGCATGATCGCGGCCTATGTCATGGGGCTCGCCTTCGCCTTCGGCTGGACACCCTGTATTGGCCCTGTGCTCGGTCCGATCCTGACCTTGGCCGGCGGGCGCGAGACGGTGGGCGAGGGCGCGTTGCTGCTTGCCGCCTATTCGCTCGGCCTCGGCATTCCGTTCCTGATCGCGGCGCTGTTTTCCGGCGCCTTCATGCGCTTCCTCGGCAAATTCCGCGTCCATCTCGGCCGCGTCGAAAAGGCGATCGGCGCGCTCCTGGTCGTCGCCGGCGTGTTTTTCCTCACCGGCGGGGTGCAGAGCGCGTCCTACTGGCTGCTGGAGAATTTCCCGGTGCTCGGGCGCTTGGGATAGCCGCTGCCGCCGACCCGGAACGATGGCTGAGAGCTCGCGTTACAAGCTTGTGCGCAAACTTTGCGGTGAGGCGACAATGGTGGCCAAGGCGGACGTCCAAAAGTTCTTCAAAGCGTACGAGAAGATCTACAACGACGCTATCGCCGGCAATGTCGATATGGACGATTTTGGGGCGATGTACTCGACCGGATTTGTTTCGGTCACGCCGGCCGGCGTGATAACCGGCGAGAACGGTCCGCAATTCAAGGACGTGATGAAGAACGGTTTCGAGGCCTATCGGGCGATGGGCAGCAAGACGATGACCTGCAAGGATGTCTCGGTGATGGCCATCGATGAGGACCGTTGCGTGGCCAAGGTTGAATGGTCGGGCGAATATGAACGCAAGGACAGAAGTCCGGTCACCATCGACTTCGAGGTCGATTATCTCGTCGAACGGCGCGACGGCAGCCTGAAAGTGTTCGGCTGGATCGCCGGCGACGAGCAGGCAGAATTCAAGAAACACGGGCTGTTGTAGAGGCGGTTGTCGGTTTCTCCAGATAGACCTGCTGATTAAGAGTCAGCTGCTCGGCCACATCACCGGAATTTAACCGCATTGGTGCAGCATCACCCGGCTGCTAGCTTGCATTGATTCAAACCTTTTTCATACGGTTGCCCATCCATGAGCCAGAGATCCTGCCTGTCCGTCGTCCTCGCCGCCGGCGAGGGCACGCGCATGAAAAGCGCCATGCCCAAGGTGCTGCACGCCATTGCCGGCCTGCCGATGGTCGCGCATGTCGTGAAAGCGGCCGAGGCTGCGGGGGCAACCGGCCTGGCGCTGGTGATCGGCCACGGCGCCGACGAGATGCGCAAGGCGGCGCAGAAATTCGCGCCGAAGGCGGAGACTTTCGTGCAGGAGAAGCGGCTCGGCACCGCGCATGCCGTTCTCGCCGCCCGCGAAGCGATATCAAAGGGTTACGACGATATCCTCGTCATGTTCGGCGATACGCCGCTAATCGATGCGCAAGCATTGGCCGCCGCGCGGCAGAAGCTGGCGGAAGGTGCTGCCGTCGCGGTCATCGGCTTCCGCCCGCCAAACCCGACCGGCTACGGCCGTTTGATCGAAAAAGGCGGCCGGCTTGTCGCAATCCGCGAGGAAAAAGACTGCTCCGAGGCGGAAAAGAAGATCGGCTTCTGCAATGCCGGCATGATGGCGGTGGCGGGCAAGCATGCGCTTCGGCTGCTCGACAAGGTCGGCAACAAGAACGCCAAGGGTGAATTCTACCTTACCGACATCGTCGAGATCGCCGGCGCGGAGGGTCTCGACGTCGTGGCGACGGAAGCGGGTTTCGAAAGCGCGCTCGGCATCAACAACCGGGCCGAGCTTGCCGAGGCGGAAGCGATCTGGCAGGCGCGCCGGCGGCGCGAGGCGATGCTGTCCGGCGTTACGCTGATCGCGCCTGAAACCGTCTATTTCTCGCATGACACCGAAATCGGCGCCGACACGATCGTCGAGCCGAATGTCTGGTTCGGCCCGGGCGTCAGGATCGCCTCGGGCGCCCGGATTCACGCCTTCAGCCATATCGAGGGCGCAACGATCGCGTCCAATTGCGATGTCGGCCCGTTCGCGCGGCTGCGGCCCGGCGCGGATCTTCGCAACAAGGCCAAGGTCGGCAATTTCTGCGAGGTCAAGCAGGCGACGATCGAAGAGGGCGCCAAGGTCAACCACCTGACCTATATCGGCGATGCGCGCGTGGGCGCCGCGGCCAATATCGGCGCGGGCACCATCACCTGCAATTATGACGGCTATTCGAAATTCTTCACCGATATCGGCGAGGGCGCCTTTGTCGGCTCGAATTCCTCGCTTGTTGCGCCGGTCTCGATCGGCAGGGGCGGGGAAAACTC
>NZ_RZTO01000533.1:0-4426 GCF_003997225.1 Mesorhizobium sp. M2C.T.Ca.TU.002.02.1.1 | reverse complement strand
TCGCCATGGGGCGCGACCGCCGCACCTACCGCTTCCTCAAGGATACGCGCGTCGGCCGTGTGGTGCTGGCCGAGACGACCGAGATGAAAGCCGTCGCCGATGCGGTGACGCGCTACGTGGCCGAACGGGTCGTCGAGCGGCAGCACATGATGGAGGGCGGCCTGGAGAGCGCCGTTCCCGGCCTGCATCGTCGCGTGGTGCGGGAAGCGGAGCCGCCCATGCAATCTGAAAGCCGCCTCAATGGCTGGACGACCTTCTTCGCCGGCCTCGGCCTGATCACCGCCGGCGCCCTTGTCGGCCTGGCGGTCTCGCTGGCGATGTTCTGGGATCGCATCGTGCACATGAAGATCAGCTTCTGACGAGTTCGCGGTCCTTCACGGCCGGCATGTCGAGATCCGTCGTTTGCAGGTCCGAAGGCGGCAGCGCCGGTCCGGTCAGGCCGCGCCGCGTCAAGCGCACGCTCCAGGCACCCTTTTCGCCATCGATCTCGAACAGATTGTACTGAGCGGCCGGATGCTTGCCGCCCGGCGCCTGCCCTGCGGCGGCAACCCCGACCACGGGCACCTTCGCGCCACGTGCGCCGATGCTGAACAAGGACGGCAGATGCGAATGACCGTGCAGGACGAGCTCCGCGCCGTGCCGGCGAATGACCTTGTGAAAACGGGCGATGCCGAACAGCCGCTTATGCTGCTGGACGGCGCCGCGCACTGGCGGATGGTGGATCATGATGGCGCGAAACAGCCCTTGCTTCGCCGCGTCGTCGAGAACCTTGCCGAGCCGCTCGGCCTGTCCTTCCATGAAGAAGCCGTTGGCCATGAAGGGTGCCGTGGCGCGCGCCGTGGTGACGCCGATCAGCGCGACATTGCCGCGCACGCGCAGATACGGAAAGGAATTGCGGTCGACCGGAGTGTTGACGCCGTCGCCCGTCATCCAGGGAGCCCACGCCCGGCAGACCTTGTCGAAGGCGCCCGGCACATAGGCGTCGTGATTGCCTGGCACCACGGAAACATCCTGCGGCGATCCAAGCGTCTCCAGCCAGTGCTTCGCCATCTCGATCTCGCCGTCGAGCGCCAGGTTGACGAGGTCTCCGGTGACGGCAAGATGGTCCGGCGCATTCGCCTTGATGTCGGCGACGATGGTGTCGATGACGGCGTCATGCATATGGCGGCGGCGGTTGCGCTGCCAGTTGACATAGCCAAGCACGCGCTTGGACGCGAGATCGCGATAGGTTACATCGGGCAGCGGTCCCAGATGAGCGTCGGAAATATGCGCGAGCCTGAACATGGTCTCTTCTTAAGCGACGCCGGCGAGGCTTTCCACTCACCCTTTGCTGTTCGCCCAGGGATCGTTCGATGACCGGCACAAGCGATCCGGAAGAGGTGTTCCGCCAGACAGGCTGGCCGGGCCTGCGGGCGAGGCTCTTTCATTTTTATTTCGTGCTGCGCCGCCCGATGACGCTCGGCGTGCGCGGCCTGGTTTATGACCGCGCCTCCAATGCCGTTTTCCTGATCCGCCACACCTATGTTCCGGGCTGGCAGCTACCTGGCGGCGGCGTCGAGATCGGCGAGACGCTCGAGGAAGCGCTGGCGCGCGAGCTGGCCGAGGAAGGCAACATCGCCCTGACGGCCCCGCCTGTGCTGAAGTCGATGCATTTCAACCGCCGCTCCAGCAAGCGCGACCATGTCGGCCTTTATCTGATCGAAGCCTTCAGCCAGACCGCGCCGAAACGGCCGGACCATGAGATCGCCGAAGCAGGTTTCTTTCCGATCGACCGTTTGCCGGAGGGCACGACGCCGGCGACGCTGCGGCGGATCGGAGAGATTTTCGGGGGCGTAAGACTCTCACCCTACTGGTAATCTTCGAGAGCGATCATCTTGCTCTCTCCAGCCAAAGTATTATTATTTCCTCGATTAGGGGGAAGCAGTATGGCTGTAGATCAACGAGATTTTCCAAATCTCTGGCCATATGTTGTTTTTTATTTTCTGATGACGACAATATTGTCTCTAGCATGGACCGGATACTGGTATTTTGTCCCATCCGCTCTGGAAAACGACAGCGTGGTCGTGGCCGCAAACGCCGGCATCGTATTTGGGTCGACGGCGACGGCATGCGCAGCATTCATAAGGCGCCACGGCAGGCTTTTCACCCGATCAGAATATTGGAGAATGATTTCTTATTCGACCATGGCATCCTTGCTGTTTACGATTATTTCCTACGTATTTTTTTCTGCAATCTGGCCCGCAGGCAACCTTTCACCTAGCATGTGGGTGCTGGTGATTACGCAAGTGGTTTTTGTTTTCCTACTTAACGCCGCCGGCTTCTCCAGCCGGTTCGGCAAAATCATTTTGAAAGCCCATAAAAAGAGGCAAATCCAGCTCGACACCGAGCCATTCCGATAGGCCCCTGCTAAAAGCGAATATCACGCCGCCTTCCTGAACCTGTTGCGATCATGCGCCGCCGCATAGTCGAGCTCGGGCCCCGCCGGAATGATCCCCGTCGGGTTGATCGATCTGTGGCTGCCGTAATAATGCGCCTTGATGTGATGCAGGTTGACCGTGCCCGAGACGCCGGGCACCTGGTAGAGATCGCGCAGATAGTTCGACAGGTTCGGGTAGTCGGCGATGCGGCGCAGATTGCATTTGAAGTGACCGACATAGACCGGATCGAAACGCACCAGCGTCGTGAACAGCCGCCAGTCCGCTTCGGTGATGTGTTCGCCAGCCAGATAGCGCTGCTTCGAAAGCCGCTCCTCGATCGTATCGAGCGCCGCGAACAATTCGCCGAACGCTTCCGCATAGGCTGTCTGCGTGGTGGCGAAGCCGGCGCGATAGACGCCGTTGTTGATCGCCGGATAGACCAGCGCATTGATCCTGTCGATCTCCGCGCGCCGCGCCGCCGGGTAGAAGTCGAGACCCGCATCGCCCCATTCGTCGAAGGCCGAATTGAGCATGCGGATGATCTCGGAGGACTCGTTGTTGACGATCGTCTTTTCCTGCTTGTCCCACAGAACCGGCACCGTCACGCGGCCTGAATAGGCCGGATCGGCCTTGGCGTAGATCTGGTGCAGGAAATCGAGGCCGTAGAGTGTGTCGCCCGTGGCGCCGTCCTCGGTTTTGAAGGTCCAGCCGTTTTCGCCCATGAAATGGTGCACCACGGAGACGGAGATGATGCCCTCCAGCTTCTTCAGGGCGCGGAAGATCAGCGTACGGTGTGCCCAGGGGCAGGCGAGCGACACATAGAGATGATAGCGGCCGGGTTCGGCCTTGAAGCCGCGCGTGCGGCCTTCCGCCGGCGCGCCGTCGAGTGTGATCCAGTCGCGCCATTGCGACTCTCTCCGTATGAACCGTCCGCCGCTGTCGGTGTCGAACGGGCGGTCCTGCCATTTGCCTTCGATCAGCAATCCCATGGTGAAAAATCTCCCTGTGTCTGAACCGATATCTAGACCGATAAGCGGACTGGCGAAGCCTTCGGGCACTGAACAGTTCGTCAAACGACGAACCAGTTCATCGGCTGGAACAAAGAAAGACAAAAGGCATCGATTGCAGCGACACAAAATTGGTGCTAGCGGAGGCGCCCATGTTCGACTTTGCCTCGATCCGGTTCGACCGACGACGAAAGGGCGCCCGCGCTTAAGAAGCGCTGACTGGCGAACGCTGCCGCTTTGCAGCAGACCTTCCTCGTATACCGGAACGCAAAGACCATGAGCCTTGCCGACGTGAAATACCTGCCGGAAACCCCGGCGCATGATGCCGAAATCGAAGCCATCAACGACGAGGCCTTCGGCCCCGGTCGTTTCGTGCTTGCCGCCTACAAGATCCGCGAGGCCGGCGGGCACGACCGCTCGATGTCCTTTGTTGCCGTCAAGGACGATACGGTGATCGCGTCGGTGCGCATGACGCGCGTGGCCGCGGGCGCCGGTCGCGCCATGATGCTCGGCCCGCTTGCGGTGCGCCCCGCCTTCAAGAATCTCGGCATCGGCCGCAAGCTGGTCGCGATCGCGCTGGAGGCGGCCAGGAAGGCCGGTGCGCCCGCCGTCATCCTGGTTGGCGACGAACCCTATTACGGACCGCTCGGCTTCAAGCGCTTCCCGCGCGGGCAGATAACCATGCCGCGCCCGGTCGATCTCGACCGGCTGCTGCATCACGAGATCAAGCCGGGCGCCGTCGCCCGCTTTGCCGGCGATGTCTGTCACGCCAGCACCGCAAGGGTTGCGGAATTTGCCCCGGCCGTGGCGCGTTCGGCCGCCAGTGCGCAGCCGTCGATCGACCCGCCTATTGCGGTTGCGCCGCCTTTGCGCGCTTCGTAGCATGATCCGGAATCCTGGGAGGCTTGCATGAACCCGAACGGCCAGATCGCGATCGTCACCGGCGGGGGATCCGGCCTTGGCGAGGCAACGGCGCGCGCGCTTTCCGCCAAGGGCGCCCGC
>NZ_RZTO01000532.1:0-4427 GCF_003997225.1 Mesorhizobium sp. M2C.T.Ca.TU.002.02.1.1 | reverse complement strand
CTTCAGCGCGGCCGGATCGGCGAGCACTTTTCCGGCGAGCTTCACGCGGTCGACCACGCCTGCCTGCGTCGTGCCCGGGAAAGCCGCCTCGACCAGAGGCGCCGCCTTGCCGGAATACAGGCGATGCACCGTCTCGTCCGAATCATGCACCGGCACGCCTGCCTCGGCGAACATTTTCGCCGTGGCCGATTTGCCCATGCCGATCGATCCGGTGAGGCCGAGCACGATCATCGATGGCCCTCGATGTCGGCGACGATCATGCGCCGCAATTCGGGCGTGACGTCGGGCTTGCGGCCGAACCAGCGCTCGAAGCCTGGCACCGCCTGATGCAGCAGCATGCCGAGACCGTCGATCGTTTTCAGGCCCCGTGCTCTGGCCGTGGCGAGCAAAGGCGTCTCCAGCGGCACATAGACGATGTCGGTGACGATGGCGTGGTCCGGCAACGCGCCCGGATCGGCGGCCAGGGTTTCATTGCCATGCATGCCGAGCGACGTGGTGTTGATGAGCAGACCGGCATCGCCGAGCAGTTCGCCGAGCGCTTCAGCGCCATGCGCCGAGATCCCGGCGCCAAAATGGCGCCCGAGTTCCTCTGCCCGGGCGAGCGTCCGGTTGACGATGCGGATATCCTTCACCCCGCGCTCCTTCAGCGCATGGATGACCGCGCGGGAGGCGCCGCCGGCGCCGAGCACCACGGCCGGGCCATTGGCCGCCCATCCAAGCGCATGCTGGTCGAGGTTGGCGGCAAAGCCGTAGCCGTCGGTATTGCCGCCCCACAGAACGCCATCCTCGAACCACAGCGTGTTGACCGCGCCGATCGCTTCGGCCGCGCGATCGCGACGGGCGACGCCGGCGAACGCCGCCTCCTTGTGCGGGATGGTGACATTGCCGCCGCGATAGCCGTCCTTGCCGAGAGATTTGAGGAAGGCGGCAAAATCCGCCGGCGCGACGTCGATCGCTTCATAGCTGCCATCGATGCCGTATTGCTTGAGCCAGTAGCCGTGGATCTTCGGCGAGCGCGAATGGGCGATCGGATGTCCGGTGACAAAGGCTCGTTTCTCAGCCATCGATGGCTCCCAGGTCGCGCAGCTCCTTCAGTACCGCCAGGAGCGGCAGGCCGACGATGGTGAAATAATCACCCTCGATCTTCTCGAACAGCTGGATGCCTTCGCCCTCGATCTGATAGGCGCCGACGCTGGAGAGCGCCTTGGCGCCGACGCGCGCCAGATGCCTGCCGATGAAGGCGGGATCGAGCCTGCGCATGGTGAGGCTCACGACGCCGACATGGCGCCACAGCACCGCGCCGTCGCGGCAGAGCACCGCGGCGCTGTTCAATTGATGCGTCTTGCCGGACAAAGCGAGCAGATGGCGGCGCGCGCCTTCCATGTCGGCCGGCTTGTGAAAGACCTCATCGCCCAGCGACAGCGTCTGGTCGCAGCCGAGCACCAGCGCGCCGGGCCTGCGCTCGCTGACCTCGGTCGCCTTGGCCTCGGCCAGGATCGAGGCGACGTCCTCCGGCGAGGCGCCGCTGTCCTTCAGCGGAGCCTCGAGCGCGCGCTCGTCGACATCGGCCGGCACCGCCTCGATGTCGAGGCCGGCATTGACGAGCATGGTTTTTCGGAATGGGCTGCCGGAGGCGAGGATGATCTTTTCGGGCATGCACTAGTTCCCTGACGCTGTTGACTCATCGTTTGTCCGGCGGTCCAGCACAAACTTTGGAGAATGGCCAAGCCTTACGAACTTCGTCATCCTAGGGCGAAGCAGGAGCGAAGCTCCGTCGCGAAGACCCTAGGATCCATGCCGTAACTCCAGCCGAGGGGCGCAGCGGAGCAGAATTCTACACCGTTGCAATACTTCGACGTCATGGCACGGATCCTAGGGCCTACGCCGCGTCGCTGCGCTCCTTGCTCCGCCCTAGGATGACGAAGCAGCCGGCGTCTCGGCCAATCTCCGTTATCTGTTCTTGCCCCGCAGGGCAACGATGGCCGCGGCCGTTTCCTCGATGGAGCGGCGGCTGACATCGATCATCGGCCAGCCATGCCTGGTGCAGAGCTGGCGGGCATAGGCGAGCTCCTCGTTGATGGCGGCGCGGTCGACATAGTCGGTCGGCACGAAGGCGGCGCTGTTGCCGAGGATACGGTTCTGCCTGACATGCGAGATGCGCTCGGCCGTGGCGACGAGACCGACGACCAAGGGCGTCTTGGCGGCGATCAGGCTTTCGGGCAGCGGCACGCCGAGCACGATCGGGATGTTGGCGGTCTTGATGCCGCGATTGGCGAGATAGATCGAGGTCGGCGTCTTCGACGTGCGCGAGATGCCGATCAGCACGATATCGGCATCGTCCATATTGGCCGGCAGCTGGCCGTCATCATGCTCCATGGTGAAGTTCAAGGCATCGATGCGGCGGAAATATTCGGCGTCGAGCACATGCTGGGCGCCGACACGGCGGCCGGCCGGCGTGCCGAGATAGGACTGGAAGACGGCAAGCACCGGCTCCAGCACCGAGACGCAAGGCAGCCCCATGGCCGCGCAGCGCTCGTCGATCGAGCGCGCCAGCTTCTGGTCGACCACCGTGTAGAGGATGATGCCGGGCTCCTCCTCGATGTCCTCGAAGACCTTGGCGATCTGCTTCTCGGTGCGGATCAGCGGATAGATATGCTCGATGGCGCGCGCGTCCTTGTATTGTGCGGACGCTGCGCGGCCGGCCGCCAGCAGGGTTTCACCGGTGGCGTCCGAGATCAGATGCAAATGGAAGAAGCTCTGAGGTTTGTTCACAGGGGATGGGTCCAGGCTGTGGGCAATTGTGGACAAGGCTGGATGGTCCGGCCTTGGGTGGGAAAGCGACTGTATCAGATGGCCGCTTGTCCACAATTCGACCCGCTGTAGGCTTTGTCGCGGTGCTGGGGACAAAACCGGGGATCAACTTTTCTTGGCCGGTTTCATCCACAACACGGCGTTTGGAACGGAAAGCCCAAGCTTTTGACTCCAAAGCCTGAATCCGCTTCGTCCCCAGAACCCTCCAAATTGCGAAAGCGAGTACGCGACAATATGCTGACTGGCCTTTTCGAGCCGCAAGCTGGACAGGTCGCAACCATCACAACCAACAGACTCTTAGAATCAGAAGACTCTTTTAAAATAGATATTTGATTTAAGAGGACGCGCATGACCCCGAACCGGAGGTTCGGAAAGGATCATGCGCCAAATGAAAGCGCTACAGCGTCCTTTGCGCGTCAGAGGACGCGCGGCGCTGTAGAGAGGGCAGCGCTGAATGGCTGGGAAACGGATCGTGCTGGACGTCCTCAAGGGCGAGACGGTTTCACCGCCGCCGCTCTGGATGATGCGCCAGGCTGGCCGCTATCTTCCGGAGTATCGCGAGACAAGGAAGCGGGCGGGATCCTTCCTCGATCTCTGCTATGATCCGGACCTTGCCGTCGAGGTGACGCTGCAGCCGATCGAACGCTTCGGCTTCGATGCCTCGATCCTGTTTTCCGACATTCTCGTCGTGCCCAATGCCCTTGGACGGGATGTCCGTTTCGAAGAGGGCCGCGGACCGGTCCTGAAGCCGATTTCGGCGGCCGAGATCCCGGCGCTGAACGGCGATATGTTTCACGTGAATCTCGAACCGGTCTACGAGACCGTGCGCCGGTTGCGCGTGAAACTGCCCGGCGAGACGACGCTGCTCGGCTTCTGCGGCGCGCCCTGGACGGTGGCGACCTATATGATCGCCGGGCACGGCACGCCCGACCAGGGCCCTGCCCGGCTTTTCGCCTATCGCGAGCCCGAGGCCTTCGCACGGCTTCTGAAGACACTGGCCGATCATTCGGCTGCCTATCTGATCCGCCAGATCGAGGCCGGCGCCGATGCAGTGCAGATTTTCGATTCCTGGTCGGGTGTGCTGGACGAACCGTCCTTCGAGGCTTTTTGCGTCGAGCCGGTGGCCGAGATCGTGCGGCAGGTGAAGGCGGTCCACCCTAATGTGCCGGTGATCGGTTTCCCGAAGGGCGCCGGCGAGCGCTATCGCGACTATAGGAAGAAGACCGGTATCGCCGGCCTCGGCCTGGACTGGACGGTGCCGTTGTCGATGGCGAAGGAATTGCAGCGCGAAGGCGCGGTGCAAGGCAATCTCGATCCGCTGAGGCTGGTCGCCGGCGGCAAGGCACTGGCCGAGGGCGTCGATGCGATCCTGAGGACTTTGGGTGGCGGGCCGCTGATCTTCAATCTCGGCCATGGCATCACGCCGGAAACGCCGGTGGCGCATGTCGAGGCGATGGTCAAAATGGTGAGGAGCCATCGATGAACAATGTGAGCAACGAGAACAGCACCGGCCAGGCGATGAAGCGCATGGTGATCGGCATTGCCGTGCTCGTCGTGCTGACGGCGCTGCTCTATTTCGTCGCCGGCGAGGGTTTTTACCCCTGGGCCAAGGCGAT
>NZ_RZTO01000531.1:0-4445 GCF_003997225.1 Mesorhizobium sp. M2C.T.Ca.TU.002.02.1.1 | reverse complement strand
TTCAAAGACAGGCGACCTTCGGCGCCTGCGTTCCGCCGCGAAAAAGCGGGCGCGGAAAATTACTCCTTCGGCGGCTCGGCCGGAACCGGCGCCGTGCCAAGCCCGCTGACATTGCGCGCCCTGACGCGCGGCTTGAAGGCCCGGCCATGCTCTGGCGTGCGGCGCAGCACCGGATGGACGACCGGCTCCTTGGCCTTGAAGGCAAAGGATTTGATCAGCGCGAAATAGTTCGGATAGATATAGCCGTTGTTCATCCGCAGCCATTCTTCGCGGCGATCGCGAAACATCTTCGGCAGTCTGTACCAGGCAACCGTCGGGCTCTTGTGATGCACGAGATGCAGGTTGTTGTTGAGGAACAGCAACGCCAAGGGCGAGCGCTCGACGATGATGGTGCGCCCTTCGGGATGTTCCGACCACTGATGCTCGGCATAGGTGCGGACGGAGATCAGCGACTGGCCGAGCCACACCGGCACCAGTATATAAAGCCAGAGCGGGATGCCGAAACCCAGCGTCACGATCGGCACAACCACGACAAGGCCGATAGCATGCAGCAGCCAGGCGTTGCGGATCGTCTTGTCGCCGGCGGCAATCTGCCGGGCGTCGTCGATGAAGAAGCCGATCGACGACAGCCACGGGCCGAGAATGAGGCGGCCGACCATGGTATTGTTGAGCTTGAGCAGGAACTTCATCGCCGGCGGCAGTTCCTCATGCATCCAGAGCGCCTTGTAATAGCTTTCCGGATCGTCCAGCGGATCGGTCAGCCGTTCGTCGGCGTGGTGGCGAAGATGGATGGTCTTGAAGCGCCTGAACGGCCAGACAAGCCCGATCGGCAGGAAGACGAAGGCTTCGTTGATGCGGGCGCTGCGGGTGGGATGGCCGTGCAGCACCTCATGCATCAGCGACGATTGCAGGGCGAGGATCAGGGCCAGCGCGATCAAAGCGATCAAGGAGTGGGATGGCCAGAGCAGGAAGCCGATTGCGAACCATGCGCCGTAGCAGAAGAGCGCGAGCAATACCGTCGGCCATTCGATTGGCGGTGCGCTGCTGCGTCTCTTGTTCATGCCGGTATTCATGCTTGCCATGCTATCGACCACTGCCTTCCAGTCGCCGGAACCCCTCGATTCCTGACAACATTGTGTCAGGAGCCTCCCGTTACATCAACGCGACAAAGCGCACAAACTGTTGCGAATGCGCATTTTTGACGGCAGATGTTACATATTGTAAACAAATATGGGGATTCATTTCCGCCTGAGCCGCGTTCAGATCAGCTCAGGCGCAAATTTTTCCTCTCGCAAGCAGGAGCGGCCTGATGGACAAGCGCGATCTGTCGACGATCTTCCGGGAGCGGCTGAAATTGCTCTTGACACGCTCCGACCTCAACCAATCGGCCTTCGCGACGGCCGTCGGCATCGACCGTTCGG
This sequence comes from Mesorhizobium sp. M2C.T.Ca.TU.002.02.1.1, assembly GCF_003997225.1. Classification (NCBI taxonomy): domain Bacteria; kingdom Pseudomonadati; phylum Pseudomonadota; class Alphaproteobacteria; order Hyphomicrobiales; family Phyllobacteriaceae; genus Mesorhizobium; species Mesorhizobium sp. M2C.T.Ca.TU.002.02.1.1. Next base: position 3,024 of record NZ_RZTO01000531.1, on the reverse strand, counting down.
CGCTGTCGCAGCTGCTGTCCGGCGCCTCGACCCGCCTGCCTCGCGCCGAGACGCTGCTCAACATCGCCGCCGAATTCAAGGTGTCGCTCGACTGGCTGCTGGGCTTGAGCCACGACGAAGGCGTGACCGGCGAAATCCGCGAAAGCCTGGAGATCGAGGAGGCCCCCGACGGCTTCGACCGCACGCTGCTCGCCAAATGGCATGCCGAGGCCGCCGGCACCAAGATCCGCTACGTGCCCGCCGGCATTCCCGATCTTTTGCGCACCGAGGCGCTGATCGATTACGAGGCCGGCATCGCCAACAAGAACCGCGAGGCGCAGGCCGGCGAAACGCAATACCGCATCGACTATACAAGGCGGCCGGAGACCGACATGGAGGTCTGCATGCCGCGCCACACGCTGGAGATCTTCGCACGCGGCCTGGGCGTCTGGGATCGTTTCCCGGAAGCCGAAAGGCGCAAGCAATTGCTGCACATGGCGGCGCTGCTCGATGACCTTTACCCGACCTTCCGGCTGTTCCTCTATGACGGCCGCATGCGCTATTCGATCCCCTATACGATCTTCGGCCCCTACCGCGCCGCGATCTATGTCGGCGACATGTATATCGTGCTGAGCGCCACCCAGCCGATCCGCACGCTCACCAGCCATTTCGACAATCTGATCCGCGCCGCCGACATCAACGCGCATGAGGCAGCAAGCTTCACGCAGAAGCTGGCCGCAATGTCCTTCCCGTCAGGCTCTGTCTGATTGACGGTGCCGATATCATACTGACATCGGCTCGGTCGCCGTTCATCCTTTCAGGGAAAACCATGCAGTCATCGCGTCACGTCGTCGTTCCTCCTCAGTCGGGCCGTTCCATGCGCGTCGGGCGCGGCGATCTCATCCGCATCATCGATCCCAAGGGCCAGCAGGTCTCCGACCTCTGGGCGTTCTCGACAGGTGAAAAACTCGACTGGCTGAGCACGTCGCAGACGCGCGACATCACCGAGCGGCTGTTTCCAAAACCCGGCGACCATTTCTACAGCGCCGCCGGCAAGGTTATGCTGACGCTGACCGAGGATGGCTCGCCCGGACCGCACGACATGCTCTACCCGGCCTGCGACAGCGCGCTCTACGAACGCGCCGGCCTGCCCAACCACCCGAACTGCCGCGACAACCTGATGAAGGCGCTTGCCGCGGAAGGCATCGACCTGCCCTTCGCGCCCGACCCGGTCGACCTCTTCCAGAATTCCTTGCCGCAGCCGGACGGCACGCTCGTCGTCGAAGCCTCGATCAATCCGCCCGGCGGTTACGTCACGCTGCGCGCCGAACAGGACCTCCTGCTTGTCGTCACCGCCTGCTCGGTCGACCACCATCCGACCAACGGTGATGCCTGCACCGAGATCGAGGTCGAGATCACACCGGCCGCGTAGGGCTTCGCGGCCGCAAGCTCGTTGACTAGATATAAAGACTTCTTTATATCGTTATTTGAATTCGAACACGAAAGCCAAAGTCATGACCGCGACCAACCCGATTGACGCCCTGCTTGCCGAAAAGGGCGTGCTCCTGGCCGACGGCGCCACCGGCACCAATCTGTTCGCGATGGGTCTGCCGGCCGGCGAGGCGCCGGAGCTGCTCAACGAGACGTCGCCCGAGACGATCGCCAGCCTGCATCAGAACTTCGTCGACGCCGGCGCCGATATCATCCTGACCAACTCCTTCGGCGGCACCCGCCACCGGCTCAAGCTGCATCATGCGCAGGATCGCGTCCACGAATTGAACAAGCGCGCCGCCGAGATTGCCCGCTCCGTCGCCGACAAGGCAGGCCGCAAGGTGATCGTCGCCGGCTCCGTCGGCCCGACCGGCGAATTGCTGGTGCCGCTCGGTGCCCTGACCTATGACGACGCCGTCAATGCCTTTGCTGAGCAGATCGAGGGCCTCAAGGCCGGCGGCGCCGAAGTCGCCTGGATCGAGACCATGTCGGCGCCCGACGAGATCCGCGCCGCCGCCGAGGCCGCCATCCGCGTCGGCCTGCCCTATACCTATACCGGTTCCTTCGACACCGCCGGCCGCACCATGATGGGCCTGCTGCCGAAGGACATCCACGCCGTCGCCGACGGCCTGTCGCAGGCCCCGCTCGGCGTCGGCGCCAATTGCGGCGTCGGCGCTTCCGATATCCTCGCCTCGCTGCTCGACATGACCGAGGCGAAGCCGGAGGCGACCGTGATCGTCAAGGGCAATTGCGGCATTCCCGAATTCCGTGGCAGCGAGATTCACTATTCCGGAACGCCGGAGCTGATGTCCGATTATGTGCGGCTGGCGGTCGATGCCGGCGCCAAGATCGTCGGTGGCTGCTGCGGCACGTCGTTCGCTCACCTCGCCGCCATGCGCAAGGCGCTCGACGGCCACACCAAGGCGGAGCGCCCGACCATCGAGACGATCGTCGAGCGCATCGGGCCGATGCGCAACAAGACGGCAAGCGCTGCTGAACCCGGCGAAGGCCGGCGCGAGCGCAGGCGCAGCCGCGCCTGACAGGGCCTGGTTATTTGCTGTTTTCGGCGTAGCGTGACAGCGCCGTATTGAAATCGACGACGTTCTCGGCGCTCATCGTCATCAGAGCGCCCGATGCGCCCGGATCGCTGATCTGTTCCAGCATGACGCGAAACCGGTCGTTGTTGAGCGCCGAAAGCGCCGTGTTGCGGGCCGCATCGACATCGCTCCGAATGCGCGCCGATTCCGCCGAAGGCGCGGACGATCCCCGCACCGGTGCATTGGCCGCCGTCGCGTTCGCATTGCCGATTGTCGTGATATGCACTGCTGATCCCTCAAAATTCCATCAGCGCTGACTAACAGAAGCTCGTTGCGGCGAGGTTCCGGAAAAGCCACGCAATTTAACGATCGCAAAAAGGCCGGCGGGATTTCTTTCGCCGGCCCTTCGTTGAACTCACCACGCTCTACTTGTTGCCGTCCAGCGATGCGGCCAGGCGCACCAGCGACAGGAACTCCGCCCTGTAGCCGAACGGATCGGCGCCGCGCGCGGCATTGG
>NZ_RZTO01000530.1:0-4445 GCF_003997225.1 Mesorhizobium sp. M2C.T.Ca.TU.002.02.1.1 | reverse complement strand
AAACCAGACCAGTCGTGGCCAACAAATGCGGCAACGAGACGGCTGACGCAAATCAGCGGCTCGCCGGCTAACAAGATCGAGCATGTTTCGTCGCCGATTGCCAGCAACTTGCCTGGTTATCCGATGGCGGGCCGTCGAGGCTGTCGGCATTGCAGGCGAGATCGCGCGACCTCTGCCGCGAAATACTCGTGCTATTCTCGCGCGGACGAAGACAATGTCGCGAGGTGACCGATGCCGCAGAAAAGCGCGGGCCTGCTGATCCACAGGCACATCGCCGGGGTGTTCGAATTCCTGCTCGTCCACCCGGGCGGACCGTTCTGGGCCAGAAAGGATGAAGGCGCGTGGTCGATCCCGAAGGGATTGATCGGCAACGGTGAGGACGAGCTCGAAGCCGCCAAGAGGGAAACCGAAGAGGAGCTCGGCGTCGCCATCGAAGGCGATTTCCGGCCGCTCGGCAGCTACAAGCAGCCCGGCGGGAAGATCGTCACTGCGTGGAGTGTTGAAGCGGACATCGATGCGGATGCCGTCAGAAGCAATATGTTCACCATGGAGTGGCCGCCGAAATCGGGACGCCTGAAGGAATTCCCGGAGGTGGATCGAGCCGGCTGGTTTTCGCTGCCCGAAGCCGGCGTCAAGATCCTCAAGGGCCAGCGCGCCATGCTCGACGATTTCCTGGAGCAGCGCGGCGCGGATTAGGCGCGCCTGTTTCTATCCTGCCCCACTCGCAATCGCCTTCGCCGCCGCATGATGCCGGCGCAGCGCGGCGAGGAAGCCGGCGCGGGCGTCGGGCGGCTCGATGCCGCGCGGCTCGTAGACATGGCGAGTGAAGAAGAAGCCGCTCAGCCGGAACGCATCCTCAAGCGCTGCCGCATCGGCGCGCAGGCCGGAGCCGCGCTGGAGGAAAGCCGGCAGCGCCAGCATCTTGTCGTGCCAGGCAGCACCCGCTGCGCGCGACACGGCGCGCCCGGATTTCGGCGAGACATAGGCGAGATCCTGCCTGGAGCCGGTCGCCGCGCATTGGCTGAGGTCGAGGCCGAAGCCCAGTTCGTCGAGGATGAGCAGTTCGAAGCGCGCCACCAGCTCGCCCGCCGCATCGGCATCGCTGAGATGGGCAATCATCACGGCAAGCGCCTCGTAAAGGCCGCCATGGGCATCGCGTTCGGGCAGGAGCCTCAGATGCGCGGCCATAGTCTGCAGGCCGTAGACGGCGACCGCGCTGTCCATCAGCCGCGCGGCATTCATCTCGATCGCCTCGGCCTGGAAGACGCCGAGATGCTCATCGAGCCGCGCCCGCCACAGAAGGTCGACGCGGTTGCCGGGCTGCAGCACCGGCTGCTGCTTGCGCGAGCGCCCTCCCCGCACAAGGCCGAGATGGCGGCCATGGGCGCGCGTCATCACCTCGAGGATGGCGCTGGTTTCGCCATGCTTGCGGGTGCCGAGAACGATTCCCTCGTCGCGCCATTCCATGAGGCCAGCTTTTCACCCGTTGCGCTGCGAAATCAAGATTTCGGCACGCCGTGTCCAATTTGTACTGACATTCGCTGGTGTGGTTTTCATGCCCAGCGCTGATGCTCGGCGAGCACCTCGTCGATCACGCTGCGCTGCCTTTCGGCTTCGGCCTGGTTGGCGTCGTGGCCGGCGACGGTGATCAGCGCCTTCCACAGCGCCCAGCCGCGGCCGCGCGCCCAGGTGGCATCGTCGACAACGACGCGCGCGCGGAAGGCCTCGCGGCTGGTGCCTTCCAAGAAGGTCCAGGTGATCGCGAGGTCGCAAGACGGATCGCCGACGCCGGAGGTGCCGAAATCGATGACGGCGCTCAAGCTGCCGTCCTTAACCAGCAGATTGCCCGAGGCGACATCGCCATGGAACCAGACCGGGGAGCCAGACCAGGTGGCGGCAAGCGCCGTTTCCCACACGGTGGTCGCGGCTTGGGCGTCGATCCGGTCCTCCAGTGCGGTGATCGCTTGCCTGACCTGGCCGTCGTAGACGGTCAGCGGCCCGCCACGATGGAAATTATGCCGGCCGGGCGCAGGCCCATCAGCCGGGTCGATGCCTCTCAGCGCGACAAGGAAATCGGCGAGCGAGAGCGCGAACGCGCCGAGATCGGCAATGCGTGCATTCTTCGCCGTCTCGCCCTCGATCCAGCGATAGACGGACCAACGCCAGGGATACCCCTCGCCCGGCTCGCCCATGGCCAGCGGAGTCGGAATGGGCAGCGGCAGGAAAGGTGCCAGTTTCGGCAGCCAGCGCTGCTCCTTCTCGACCTGCAGCGAATAGGCGGCCGCGCTCGGCAGCCTGACCGTCATCTCGTCGCCGAGATGGAAGGTGCGGTTATCCCAGCCGCCGGAAGCGACCGGGCTGATCGGCAGATCCCGCCACCGAGGGAATTGCGCATCGACCAGCCGGCGCACGAGATCGGTGTCGATGGTCGGTTGCGGATCATCCATGCCGTGGTCCCAAAGCCGCTTCGCGCTTTTGGGCGACAGGCATCAATGGGGAAACTCCAGCCCCATCTCGCGGTAGCGCTCGGGGTCATCGCCCCAGTTCTCGCGCACCTTCACGAACAGGAAAAGGTGCACCTTCTGCTCGAGGATCTCGGCGATCTCGGTCCGCGCGGCCTGGCCGATGGAACGGATCGTCTCGCCCTTGTGGCCGAGCACGATTTTCTTCTGGCTGTCGCGCTCGACGTAGATGACCTGCTCGATGCGCACCGAGCCGTCCTTCTTCTCTTCCCATTTCTCGGTTTCGATATGCGAGGAGTAGGGAAGTTCCTGATGCAGCCTGAGATAGAGCTTTTCGCGCGTGATCTCCGCCGCTAGCTGGCGCATCGGCAGGTCGGAGATCTGGTCCTCGGGATAATACCAGGGACCGGCCGGAAGCGTCTCGGCGAGATAGTCGAGCAGGTCCTTGCAGCCGGAGCCGGTGAGCGCGGAGACCATGAAGGTGCGTTTGAACGGCACGCGTTCGTTGGCGGTCGCGGCCAAGGCGAGAAGCGTTTCCGGCTTGACGCGATCGACCTTGTTGAGGACGAGCAGCATCGGCTGCCGGACGTCCTTGAGCCGATCGAGGATGGCGTCGGCATCGCCCTTGATACCGCGCTCTGCGTCGATCAGAAGCACGACGACATCGGCATCCTTGGCGCCACCCCATGCGGTGGTCACCATCGCGGTGTCCAGCCGCCGCTTCGGCTTGAAGATGCCGGGCGTGTCGACGAAGACGATCTGCGCGTTGTCATGCGTGGCGATGCCGCGCACGATGGCGCGGGTGGTCTGCACCTTATGGGTGACGATCGACACCTTGGCGCCGACCAGCTGGTTGACCAGCGTCGACTTGCCGGCATTGGGCGCGCCGATCAGCGCGACGAAACCGGAGCGCGTCGCGGGGGCTTTGGGGGTTTCCGTATCGCTCATGCCGCGCTCCATACGCCTTCGCGCAGCAAAAGAGTAGCCGCCGCGGCTTGCTCGGCCTCGCGTTTGGAGCGGCCGCTGCCGGTCGCCGGCGCAAAGGAGCCGACCTTGACGCTGACGGTGAACAGCGGATCGTGATCCGGCCCCTCGCGGCCGTCGACGCGGTAGGCCGGCACGGCGCCGGCGGCGGCTTGGTGCGCCCATTCCTGCAATTCGGTCTTGGCGTCGCGCCGCGCAGCCCCGATCGCCTGCGAACGCGGCTGCCAATAGCGATGGATGAACGCGCGGGCAGCCTCAAGGCCACCATCCAGGTAAAGCACGGCAATCAGCGATTCCAGCGCGTCGGCGCGCAGATTGGTGCGCTTGCGCCCGTCGAGATTGCGCACGTCGGAGCCGGCGCGGATCAGCTCGGGCAGGCCGATCTCCTCGGCGATTTGGGAGAGCGCCTCAGCATTGACCAGCGCGTTGAGGCGCAGCGACAGCTCGCCCTCGGCGGCATCGGGAAAGGTCGCGAGCAGCATGTCGGCGACGACGAGGCCGAGGACGCGGTCACCCAGGAACTCGAAGCGCTCATAATCGACGCCGGCGTGAATGGAACGGGCGCTGGCATGGGTCAGCGCCCGCTGCAGGCGCTGGCGGTCGGCGAAGGCATGGCCGGTACGCTCGACAAGCGCCTCGGCCAGGGCATCGGCGGTCAAACGCTTGCTGGCCGCCATCGCTCTAGTGGACGAAATGGAACAGGCGCCCGGCCCGCATCAGCGACGGCCACTTCCATATCTCGAGCGGGCTCGCCTTGCCGGCGATCGAGAAGAAGATGAGGTTGGCGCGGCCGACAAGGTTCTCGGCCGGCACATAGCCGACGGCGAAGCGGCTGTCGGAGGAATTGTCGCGATTATCGCCCATCATGAAATAGTGCCCGGCCGGCACGACGAATTCGCGCGTGTTGTCGCCGATCGAATCGGAATTGATGTCGAGCGTGTCGTAGCTGACGCCGTTCGGCAGCGTTTCACGATAGACATCGATCGGCCGGTTTTCCTC
>NZ_RZTO01000052.1:0-14424 GCF_003997225.1 Mesorhizobium sp. M2C.T.Ca.TU.002.02.1.1 | reverse complement strand
GGCCTTAGCGGACCACGTAGGGCAGCAGGCCGAGGAAGCGGGCGCGCTTGATCGCCTTGGCGAGCTCGCGCTGCTTCTTCTGGCTGACGGCGGTGATGCGCGAGGGCACGATCTTGCCGCGCTCGGAAATGTAGCGCTGCAGGAGACGCACGTCCTTGTAGTCGATCTTCGGGGCATTGGCGCCGGAGAACGGGCAGGTCTTGCGGCGGCGATGGAACGGGCGCCGGGTCGGGATCTGGTTGATGTCGACCATTATTCTGCACCCCCTTCAAAGCCTTCGCGCGGACGGCGCGGGCCACGGTCGCCGCCTTCGCGGTCGCCGAACGAACGCGGACCACGGTCGCCGCGGTCGCGGTCGCCGAAGGACCGCGGGCCACGATCGCCACGGTCACGGTCGCCGAAGCCGCCGCGCTCGGAGCGCTCTTCGCGCTTCTGCATCATTGCCGAAGCGCCTTCCTCATGCGCCTCGACCTTGATGGTGAGGAAGCGCAGGACGTCTTCCGACAGGCCCATCTGACGCTCCATTTCGTTGAGCGCGGCCGGCGGGCAGGTGATGTCCATCAGCGTATAGTAAGCCTTCCGGTTCTTCTTGACCCGGTAGGTGAGGGACTTCAGTCCCCAGTTCTCGATCCGGCCGACCGATCCGCCATTCGCGGTGATGACGCCCTTGTACTGTTCGACAAGCGCGTCAACCTGCTGCTGCGACAGGTCCTGCCGGGCAAGAAACACATGTTCGTAAAGAGCCATTATGTCTTTCTGCCTTTCTTCGTTTCTCTGTCCGGCCCTCGCGGCTAAGCCTCTGCAACTTGTCTGACCCGACGGAACGGGGAAGAAAGGAGCATCGCGAGACGGTCGAGAGCGGAGACACGGGAGGCTAAAAGCGCTTCTGGCTTCGTGTCGCGGCTTCGAAAAGCCACGGCCCTCCGTTCAGCCCCCAGCAAGGACCGGCAGATTGCGGGCGTCTATATAGCAATTTCCGGCGAAGGCAAGGCCGGGATCAGGCCAGAGTGACCGCGCAGTGTCGCAGGCCTCAGAAAAAAGCCAGCGCGGCCGATACCCGATCTTGCGGTAATCGGGTTTTAACCACCCCAGAAGGTTGTATCGGGTTGTAACCACCCGTTTATCATGAAAGGCGCATGAGAGGCGCGCGGGCCGCAAGGCGGTAGGAACGCGAGCAATTCCCATCGGGCAATTCCAAGGGGTAGGAAATGCTTCTCAGGCAGTTTTGGCGCTCCCGGAGCGGCAATTTCTCGTTGATGCTGGCGGTGGGGGTGCCTGCCATGTTGGGCGCGGTGGCGTTTGCGACCGACGTCTCGACGCTGATGCGGGCCAAAAGCAATCTGCAGAACGCGCTGGACGCGGCGAACCTCGCTTCCTCGCATCTGGGCGACGCCGAGGTGACGCGCGCCGACGCCTTCAACAGCTATTTCCAGGCCAATATCGCCAGCCACGGCGAGCTTTCCAACCCGAAGGCCACGCTGACGGTCGACAGGGGCGTCAACTTCGTCAAGACCAGGGCCACCGCCTCGGCGGACGTCAATCTCAACTTCGCGTTCCTGTTCGGCGCCGAAAAGCACATCAGCGTCGACGCTTCCGCGGTCGAATCCAACAACCAGCTCGAAGTGGTGCTGGTGCTGGACAACACCGGCTCGATGGCCGGCGCGCGCATCAGCGCGCTGCGGACGGCGACCAAGTCGCTGCTCGATTATCTCGAAGCGGTCAAATCGCCGACCCGTTCCGTCCGCGCCTCGCTGGTGCCCTTCGTCACAGCCGTCAACGTCAATGGCCCCGAATTCGACCCGTCCTGGATCGACATGGACGGCAAGTCGTCCACCAACGGCGTCAATTTCCCGATGATCGACGGCAAGCGGCCGAACCATATGGCGCTGTTCAGGCAGCTTGGCCAGAAGGGCGGATGGAACAACACGGGCTGGAAGGGCTGCGTCGAGGCGCGGCCGGGCGCCTTGAACATTTCCGATACGCCGCCGGACCCCTCGAAGCCCGATACACTGTTCGTGCCGTATTTCGCGCCGGACGATCCCGACATCGCCAAGAAGCCGTCGGCCTCCTACGGCAATTCGTCGACCGGCTACAACAATTCCTATCTGGACGACAGTATCGACAAGACCAAGCTGAGCCAGAACATACTGGGCCTCGATCTGAGCGGGCTGCTGACGGGCGATCTGACGACGATCGCGAAATACGTCGCCTCGACCGCGAAGATAATCACCGAGACTGGCAGCACGATCACCATCGGTCCGAACCGCGCCTGCCCGACGCCGATCATTCCCCTGACAGACGACTTCGACAAGCTGCGCCTGGCGGCAAGCCAGATGAGCGAGTGGAACGGCTCCGGCACCAACGTGTCGGAGGGCTTGAGCTGGGGCCAGCGGGTGCTGTCGCCGCAGCCGCCTTACACCGACGCCGCCCCTTACAAGACGGCCGGCGTCACCAAGGTGGTGATGCTTCTGACCGACGGCGAGAACGTCGTCTACGGCGCCTCCAACACGCCGCAGAAATCGGACTACACCTCCTACGGCTACCTTGCCAGCGGCCGTTTCGGTTCAAGCAACCAGACGACGGCGGCGCGCAACGTCGACGGCTGGACCAAGGATGTCTGCGCCCAGCTGAAGAGCCAGGGTGTCCAGATCTACACCATGGTGCTGCAGGCCGACACGGCGGCCAACCGCTCGCTCTACAGCGCCTGCGCGTCCGACCCGAGCGACTATTACGCCGTCGAGGACCCGGCCAAGTTGCCCAACGTCTTCCAGACCATCGCCAACAAGTTCTCCAGGCTGCAGCTTACGAACTGACGGGGGGTGGCGCGACCCTCCAGCAATTATGCGACTAGCTAATTCGAAGGGAAGGGCGCACAGTGCTCGAGCAAGATTGCCGAGGACGCCCGCTTAACGGTTGCTAGGGGCCGGCTTTAATTGCAAGGCCGTTCCATAACGGCGCTGGGACCTCGCTCGTCCATCCTGCTTTTGATTTGATTCTTTGGTACTGAAGAGGCGGCCAAGCATGGCAGGAACGAGATATTACGTATTTAAGGCCGCTCGCGGTTGGAACATTGGCTATGACGGCAAGGAATATCCTTATAAATCGAACGCTGATGCAGTCATGGCTGCCATCAAGGCTGCAAATAAAACTGCAGCGCTAGGCTTGGAAGCCGAGGTGCTCGTCCAGGGGATAGACGGCAAGTGGCGTACGGAATGGTCAGGTGGATGAGCGGACGTTCAGCGCCTCTCAGTCGATCACAGGGTTACCGGTGGCCGGCAAGCGTATTCTTCGATAGCGGTTTGTAGCGTAAACTCAACCAGTTCCTCGCCTGATTTGATCGACCCGCCTCGATACTGTCGGGCCATTATTCTCAGGGCGCCGAGCAGTTGATTGCCATCTTGAGTAGTCAAAAGATATTTGGGCTGGAAGGCATAGGTCGTCCGCTTTGCAAACAGTAGCGCAGCCGCCGTTTCTCAGTCACGGGGTGTCGGCAGCGCCGGCTAGGCGCGCCTGGGACAAAAGTCGCGCGTGTCAAACCTCCTCGCCGGGCAAAGCGGCGGCTATGCCGTTATCGTTGGATACAGCTTTGATGCCCGGGCGCCGGTCACGTGTGACAGTCGGTTCAAATCAGGCGATTGCGTTCCGCGAGTTCACGTGCCCGCCTTAGAGTACCGTCGGTGTCAGCGATCCTGCGCCTTGCTGCTTCGTCGGTTCTGATGGTCAGCCGGGCCGACAGAATCCTGGATGACTTGGCGACCGCCACGATCACGGCGGGCGGGGCATCCGGTGTTTTCATCGTTCTCATGGGTCTTATCCTTTCAAATGAATAACTACAGGAGGCAGTCGGCGACTGCTCCACATGACCGGGCCATGAGCCATGCTGGCATCCTTCCTGTTTTCGGCCTCGACGAATGCCCGACCGGGTCAGGCTTTTACGGTGACAAAAACCGAGGCCAGCACAGCGACAATCCAGAGCGCGACGCACACCTTCAAGGCGAGCGGCCCATATGAAGGGAGCGCCAACGCCACGAGCGTCCCCACCATCCCATTCGCGCCAGTGCGCCCCGTCGCGACAGCGAGCGGCGTCTTGGTGCCAAGCTTGCCGAAAGCGCGTGGCGGTTCGCGCTTGGACGAGACCTTGGATGTGCCCAAAATGCCAGGCCTCACGGTTGGCGCGGCTGTCGGGCGACCAAGCTTTGACTGCAACTTCTTTCTTACGGGGGAACGGGCGCGCATATCCTTCTATAGACTGCTTGCCCCGCGATAGATAGGAGAACCGAGATTATTCTCCGGAACAGCAAAATTATCTACCTAAACAACCGCAGGGCGTAAAAAATATCGCGTTGGATGAGGAAATTTTATGCCGATTTTTTGAGCCAGGCGTTCGAATCTTATTTAATCGTCAAAAATAAAACGCCATCACCACCTTGCTCGTCGCGCAATTGTGGCGCATATATAAATTCGTTGATTTGGTCGAGGTGGCTTCGTGATCATGAAGCCTCGCCATCCGCTTCCGAATTTCCGACAGCGAATGCATGCGCCGATCCCGGCGCGGCATTTCGCTTCGTTCGAACCCTGAAATGATACCGGCGCTGACCACGGATGTACTGGCAGCGTTGGATATCGTTTCGGCGGTTCGGCTGCGATCGAAGCGGAAGAACGCATGCGCGTGTTTCCGCAGAAAGCCCTCAAAATGGCCACTCGCACCACGCAGACCGTCGTTCGCTTCAACTCGGCGTTCGTGCTGCCGGGTCTCGACGCGCCGCAACCGCCCGGAGACTACCGCGTCGATCTCGACGAGGAGCCTCTCGAAGCGGCTTCTCGTACCGCATGGCGCCGCGTGGCGACTTTCATTCACCTGCCGGCGATCTCCGCAAAGGGATTCACGCAGCAAATGGTGCCGATCGAACCGGCCTCGCTCGAGGCCGCGCTCGACAAGGACCGGAGGCAATCATGACGACCCTCATGCAACGCAACGCACAACCAATCCAGCATGGAGCCCCAGCACGTCTTTTTGACATCGGACAGGCGGTCCGGCTGAAGAGCGGTCCCGGAACCGGCCCCAGGACCGGCGAAATCTACCATGTCACCCGTACCCTCCCGCCAAGGGGAAACTCGCCGCAATACCGCATCCGCAGCGACGCCGAGCCGCATGAGCGGGTTGTGACGGAAGACAGGCTGGAACCGGTCGTCGCGGTGTCGGACGGCGGCATAATGCTCATCGAAAGGACATTCGGACATGGCCAAGGGACAGAAACGCTCGAACAGAGAGATCAGGAAGCCGAAGCAGGAAAAGGCCCCGGTCAAGCCTGAGAATGCGTTCGGCCAAATCAAAGGTGCCGGTGGAACCCACAGCAAGAGCAAGGGCTGACGGCGGATGTTTGCGCGAGGCGGAGTCGTATGAAGGTCATGATCGAATTCTATCGCACGCGCGTTGCCGACGACGCGCACGCCGTCATAGGCCGCGAGATCGTGGACGTAGCCGACCTCGACACCGCGATCGAGATCGCGAGACTTCTGGCAAGGACGCTGAACATGCCCCAGTGGCCGGATGCCGTCGCCATCGCCGACGCCGACGGCGCGACGATCTATTCCAGCATCATCACCGCGCAGGCGGACATAAGCAAAGGGCCGACATCATGAACGCCAGCGACTCTCACGCCGATGCCGCTCGCGACGCCTGGACTCATCCCGGCGAGGAAAATGCAGGTGGCGCGCAGGCATGCGACTTCGGGAACCGTCAGTATGGCCGCCGCGTCGAAGCCGACCATTCCTGGACCGTCTATCACGTCTTCACCGGCATTCCGGCGCATGTGAACGGGGCCTCCATGATCGGGCTCAGCCGTACGGAAGCGACGAAAACCATGCTGTCTCTCAACTTTTGCAACAGCGGGCGCCGCAAGGAGAGGATCGCCGCGCGGTTTGTCGCCCCGCTCGAGAAGGCGGCAGGCTAGTCATGACGCTCGCGTTCCCGAACCTCAGCCGAAGCTTTGATCAGGAGCGCAACGGCATCTACTTCGTTGGTCATGATGGCATGTTTCAAATCCGTTTCTTCATCGAGGCCGAGGCTCTGGCCAAAAACGGCATTGTCCTGGGTGCGAAGGCTAGCGTGGAGATGGCCTATCTTTCGGCATTCGATGGTTTGCGGACCTCCATCCAGGACGTGGCAAGCAAGGTTTATGCCCGCCACCGCCGCGACTCCTACACTTTGACCGCCGCCGATTTCAGGTAGCAGAATCCGCTTGTGATCAAAGCGGGTGAACAATCGACCCGCGGCGCTCGTCTTTCCATGCAATTGGGCGTAGGGTGCATGATGGCTGGCAAAAAATTCCGGGTTCCCGTGGTTGTCTATGTCGCCGGCCCGATTGGCTTCACTCTGATTGAGTCCGTCGCACGGGCTTCGGATTTCCTGTTTGACCGTTGGCCGGGAAACGACAGCCTGGCTTGGACCGACGCGATGAAGCGCCGCGCCGAAGATGGCGCTGCCGATGACGCGAGTGCCGCATTCCTCACCGCGCTTGAGGGGGCGGGGATCGGCTACGACCGCACGGTTGAGATTTACTGAGCTTGGCGGGCCGCGCTGGCCGGATAGCGATCAGCCAGTATTCGGCTTGACGGATCTACCAGAGGGGGAGAGTTCGAATGGCGATGAAGCCGAACTATCGATACGAGCGGAGTCAACGAGACAAGGCCAAGGCGGCCAAGAAAGAAGCCAAGCTTGCCGGGAAAGCTGCGAAGGAGAAACCATTAACCATAGAGCAGAAAGAACAGCGAGAGCCCGCTGCTGACGAAAGCTGAGGCATGGCGATGACGCAGCGCGAGTCGGACAGCTTCGAAATCGACGTGGAATGTCCCCGGTGCCATCATCAGGCAAAGACGCTCGTCGGTTGGATTCGTACTCACACCCAGATGGAATGCGCCAACTGCGGCGACATTATTGACATTGAGAGCAAGAACTTCAGGTGGCATGAGCAGCGCTAAGGAAAAGACCATGCTTCCGTCAGAGCCGCGTTCGCCACGCCTTGCCGTTCTCATCGATGCCGACAACGCCTCGGCCAAGATCGCCGATGGGCTGTTCGAGGAGATCGCCAAGATCGGCGAGGCCAGCGTGCGTCGCATCTATGGCGATTTTTCCAGCTCACGCTCGAAAGCGTGGGCCGACGTCCTTTCGAAGCACGCAATCATACCCCAGCAGCAGTTCGCCTACACGACAGGCAAGAATGCCTCGGACATCACGCTCGTCATCGACGCGATGGATCTGCTGCACAGCGGCCGGTTCGACGGTTTCTGCCTGGTTTCCTCCGACAGCGATTTTACCCGGCTCGCGGCCCGTATTCGCGAGCAGGGCATCGACGTATTCGGTTTCGGCGAGCAGAAGACACCGGAGAGTTTCCGCCAGGCATGCCGGCGATTTGTCTATACCGAGAACCTGCTGGCTTCCGCGCCGGCGAACGAGCCTGAAGCAGTATCGACCGTGAAGCCATTGCAGCAGCCCTCAGCGGCCGTGCCGATCATCCGCAAAACCATCGCGCAGATGGAAAGCGAGGATGGCTGGGTTCCGCTCGGGGCGGTCGGAACGCGGCTTGCCAACCTGGCTTCCGACTTCGATCCACGCACCTTCGGTTTTCGCAAGCTGAGCGATCTCGTCCGTAAGACGAATGCATTCGAAATCGACCGTCCCGAGGGCGGAACGCTGCGCATCAGGATCAAACCTGAGGCCACGCGAGGGAGAAGGCGCAAGACGTGACCGGTACGGCGCAGGTATTATGATGCTCCCCTGGGGCAACCATCTATTGACCGCCTAGCTCTTCAGCGCGCCGCCGACAGCCGTAGAGGTCGGGCTGTACCTCTTGTTCAAAGCAACCATGCGACGGCGGCGCAATGTCGACGTACGACCTTCGTGGACCTTGCTCCCGCCGCAAGTCCGACCTCAACACCGAGCCGCAACAACCGCTCATCTCAACTCGTGTGCGCGACGAGCTTGTCCACCGTCTCGGGGAAGAAGTCGGGCGCCGCGTGCCGCTTGCCGAACATCATGTCGTACTGGATGAGGCGGAAATCGTTGATCTTCGGGTCGATCTGCTTCTGCCTTGCCCAATCCGGCGTCGCTTCGCCCGCGGGCGACAGGAGCAGGTTGCGGTCGACCACCCGGTAGTGCTCGCGCAGCGCGCCGAGGAAACCGGTGTAGTAGGGGTGGGTGATGCCGGCGGTGGTCAGGATATGGTAGGGCAGGAAGGCCGGGCTCACCGAGCCCAGGTTCTGCACCGGACCGGAGCGGTTCGACCAGATGATCAGCGGCGTGTCGTGGTGCTCGAGCGCGGCGTCGCTAGGCTCCTTGCGCGGCGCGACATTGTCCTTGAGGAAGCCGGTCTCGACATAGACCGGTCCGAGCGGCGGCAGATGGTCGCCGAAGAAGGCGATGATGGTCGGCCGCGGGCGGGCCTTCGCCCAGTCGATCAGCCGCTGCAGGCCGCGGTCGGCGTCGGCCGAGCCCTCGGCATAGGAAAGCAGCGATTCCCGCGCCCAGGAACTGATCGGCGCATCGACCGAATGCGTCGGATTGTAGTAGCGGTAGGGCTCGTAAGGCCCATGGTTCTGCAGGCTGACGGCGAACAGGAACACGGGATCGTCGCTGGCGTCCGCCTCGCGGATGATCTCGTCTGTCATCGCCGCGTCGGAAGCCAGCGGCCCGCGCTTCTCCATCGGCGGCAGCGTCTCTTCCGAGCGGAAGTCGTTGAAGCCGAAATCGGCATAGACGGCGCCGCGGTTCCAGAACCAGTTGGTGCCCGGATGGATGGCGCGCGCCCGGTAGCCCTCGCTCTTCAGGAAGGTCGCCAGCGAGGGCGTCGGGGTGCGCACATATTGCTGGTAGGGGATCGAGCCGGCCGGCAGGAAGGCGTTGGAAAAGCCGGTCAGCGCCTCGAATTCGATATTGGCGGTCATGCCGCCGAACTCGGGCGAGAACATCGAGCCGGAGCGCAAGGCGCGCACCGTCGGGATCGGATCGGGCTTGATGCTGACGCCTGGCAGTTGTGTCGGATCCCAGAAGGATTCACTCATCACCACGACGATATCCGGCTTCTCGTCCGGCACCGAAGCGGCGACGTCTGGCCGCTGGATCGCGGCCATCGCCTTTTCGGAGTAGCCGGCGGGAGCCGAGACATGCGCCATCGGCACATTCATCGCAAAGGCGAGCGCAAAGCCGTTGGAGGCGTAGTTCTCCTTCTGGTCCCACATGATCGGGATGATCTGCAGCCGGTCGCGCGTCCATGAGAAGGTGGCGTAGTCCATGATCGAGACGAAGAAGGCGAGCAGCGGCACGGCAAGCACCAGCCGCGCCAGGCGGCCCTTGCGGCTGAGGATCGGAACCCGCCGGCGCCAGGTCCGCCAGCAATAGACGAGCAGCGTCAGGCCACCGATGATGGCTGCGGCCAGCATGATGGCCGTCCACGGCCGTTCGCGCACCAGAAGCGGCATCAGCGCCACGATCTGGCGGGCAAACAGGAAATCCGTCGGATAGAGCGGGTCGCCGAGATAATGCGATTTCTGGTGGCCGACAAAGGCTAGCGCCAGCGTCAGCGGCGCCACGATCATCAGGCTCTGATGGCTGCGGCCCAGTATGGCGTCGAGCCCGACCAGCACCAGCGCGAAGACGATGATGGTGGTCCAGCCCGGCTTGAAGGGCTGCAGGAAGAAATCGACCGTGCCGAAGAAATCGCCGCGCACGATCCATTCGATCGCGAAGACGAGCAGGGCGGCGGCAAGAAGCGTCGCCAGGCCGTAGCGTACGGTCGGCCAGGTTCGTCCGGGCAAATAGCCGGTGGACGGATCGTCTTCCAAAAATCCCGGCACGGGCTTGGCCGCGCCTTTTCTGATCCTTGCCACTCTGTTTTCCCCCGGCCCACGCAACACGCCTTCCACGCCCGTCACGCTTCTGTCATCGAAGTGTCACGCAAAGCTAGCGCCTGTGGCGGAAATAAGAAGAGCCAGCAAACTAAACGTGAGCGGTTTTCATCAGGTGTGATCGCCAAAAAGCCTTTCGGAACAGGGAGTCAGCCGGTTCTTCCGGCTGAAATAAGGGTCCGAGGGGCGCCGGCGGGCTTGACTTGGCCGTCCGCCTTGCGCCAGAGGCAGGGAAAAACCAGCCTCTGGGGAGACTTCAATGGCCGTCGCATTCACCTTTCCGGGACAGGGCAGCCAGGCCGTCGGCATGGGCAAGGACCTCGCCGATCAATTCCCGGAAGCGCGCCGCGTCTTCGAGGAAGTGGACGCCGCGCTCGGCGAAAAACTGTCGAAACTGATCTGGGAAGGGCCGGAAGAGACGCTGACGCTGACCGCCAACGCCCAGCCGGCGCTGATGGCGGTGTCGCTGGCGGCGATGCGGGCGCTCGAAGCGCGCGGCTTCTCGCTGAAGGACAAGGTGGCCTATGTCGCCGGCCATTCGCTGGGCGAATATTCCGCGCTTGCCGCGGCCGGCTTCGTTTCGGTCGGCGACGCGGCGCGGCTGCTTAGGACCCGCGGCAACGCCATGCAGGCGGCGGTGCCGGCAGGCGAGGGCGCGATGGCGGCCATCATCGGCCTTGAGCATGCCGATGTCGAAGCGGCTTGCGCGGAAGCGGCCAAAGGCTCCGTCTGCCAGGTCGCCAACGACAATGGCGGCGGCCAGCTGGTGATTTCCGGCGCCAAGGCGGCGGTCGAGCTGGCGGCGAAGCTGTGCACCGAAAAGGGCGCCAAGCGGGCGCTGATGCTGCAGGTTTCCGCCCCCTTCCACTCGGCGCTGATGGCGCCGGCCGCCGATATCATGCGCGAGGCGCTGGCCGGCGTGGCCAAGCAGGCGCCCGTGGTCCCGGTCGTCTCCAACGTCACGGTGACGCCGACCAGCGACCCGGACGAGATCGCCCGCCGCCTGGTCCAGCAAGTGACCGGCCGCGTGCGCTGGCGCGAGACGGTGGAGTGGTTCGGCGCCAATGGTGTGTCGACGCTTTACGAGGTCGGCGCCGGCAAGGTGCTGTCTGGCCTGGCGCGCCGCATCAACCGCGAGATCGCCACCGGCGCCGTCGGCACGGCGGCGGAAGTCGAAGCCGCGCTGGCGGCACTTGGCTAAGGAGCGCTCGAACGTTACCGATAGGTGTCGAATTGTTCACTTCGAAGATTGGTCTAAGCAAAACCGAACCGCTGAACGAGGACTATCGCGTTGCAGCTGAGGTTGTGGAGCGCATTCGGCGCGGTGACGAGGATGTACTAAAGGCCGAAGATTTCTGGCGTGGTTTGGATGATTTGACGTATACGGAGCCAGGATCGCCCGCGGCGAATTCGGAAAAATGAGGTTGCAAAAATGTTCGAACTGACCGGCCGCAAGGCGCTCGTCACCGGTGCAACGGGGGGCATCGGCGAGGCGATCGCCAGGGTCCTGCACAGCCAGGGCGCGATCGTCGGCCTGCACGGCACCCGTGTGGAGAAGCTGGAAGCCCTCGCCGGCGAATTGGGTGACCGGGTAAAACTGTTTCCGGCTGATTTGACCGACCGCGACGCGGTCAAGGCTCTCGGTCAGAAGGCGGAAGCCGACCTCGAAGGCGTCGACATCCTGGTCAACAATGCCGGCATCACCAAGGATGGCCTGTTCGTGCGCATGTCGGACGCCGACTGGGACAGCGTGATCGAAGTCAACCTGACCGCCGTGTTCCGGCTCACCCGCGAGCTCACCCATCCGATGATGCGCCGCCGCCATGGCCGCATCATCAACATCACTTCGGTGGTCGGCGTCACCGGCAATCCCGGCCAGACCAATTACTGCGCCTCCAAGGCCGGCATGATCGGCTTCTCCAAATCGCTGGCGCAGGAGATCGCCACCCGCAACATCACCGTCAACTGCGTCGCTCCGGGCTTCATCGAATCGGCCATGACCGACAAGCTCAACGACAAGCAGAAAGAGACGATCATGGCCGCGATCCCGACAAGGCGCATGGGCACCAGCGCCGAGGTTGCGTCCGCCGTCGCCTATCTTGCTTCCAATGAGGCGGCTTACGTCACCGGCCAGACCATTCATGTGAATGGCGGCATGGCGATGATCTAAGGGCGATCTGGGGCGCCGAGCGCCTGTGAAAACAGCCATTTCGGCTTGGACGCCCGTCATTTTTCGTGTAATGCGGCCCGCAACCCGGCGGTTCGGGCAAAAACCGGTCCTGTGGCGTTGCGTTGCCCGCAAGACCATCTTTCAGCTTGATTAGCGGCATTCCGCCCGCTAACGAAGATAGACAACATAAGACGAGGATTGCCCCAAATGAGTGACACCGCAGAGCGCGTCAAGAAGATCGTCATCGAGCATCTCGGCGTCGATGCCGACAAGGTGACGGAGCAGGCGAGCTTCATCGACGATCTGGGCGCGGACAGCCTCGACACGGTCGAACTCGTCATGGCGTTCGAAGAAGAGTTCGGCGTCGAAATTCCGGACGATGCCGCCGAGACCATCCTGACCGTCGGCGATGCCGTGAAGTATATCGACAAGGCCTCGGCCTGAGTTCTTTCGCGGGCATCACCGGGGAGGACCTGCGATGAGGCGTGTCGTCGTCACGGGCCTTGGCCTGCTTTCGCCGTTCGGCATGGGCTTTGAGCACAGCTGGCGGGAATTGCTCTCCGGCCACAGCGCCTGCCGCCGCGTCACAGAATTCGAGGTGGACGATCTTGCCTGCAAGATCGCCCACATCATTCCGCGCGGCGACGGCTCGAATGGAACCTTCAATCCGGAGGCCGTGCTCGAGCCGAAGGAATTGCGCAAGATCGGCGACTTCATCCTTTACGGCATCGCGGCCGCCGACGAGGCGCTGGCCGATTCCGGCTGGAAGCCCGAAACACATGAGGACCAGTGCGCCACCGGCGTGCTGATCGGCTCCGGCATCGGCGGCATCGACGGCATCGCCGAAAACGCGATGATCCTGAAGGATCGCGGCCCGCGCCGTATCAGTCCCTTCTTCATCCCCGGACAGATCATCAACCTGGTTTCGGGCCAGGTTTCCATCCGTCACGGCTTGAAAGGCCCGAACCATGCGGTGGTCACCGCCTGCTCGACCGGCGCGCATGCCATCGGCGACGCGGCCCGGCTGATCATGTGGGGCGATGCCGACGTCATGGTGGCGGGCGGCGCCGAAGCGCCGATCACCAGGCTGTCGATCGCCGGCTTCGCTGCCTGCCGCGCGCTCTCCACCGAACGCAACGACGCGCCGGAAACCGCTTCGCGTCCCTATGACCGCGACCGCGACGGCTTCGTCATGGGCGAGGGCGCCGGCGTCGTCGTGCTGGAAGAGCTCGAGCACGCCAAGGCGCGCGGCGCCAAGATCTATGCGGAAGTCACCGGCTATGGACTGACCGGCGACGCCTACCACATCACCGCCCCCGCCGAGGACGGCGACGGCGCCTTCCGCTGCATGACGGCGGCGCTGAACCGGGCGAAGCTTTCGCCGGCCGATGTCGATTACATCAACGCCCATGGCACCTCGACCATGGCCGACACGATCGAGCTCGGCGCGGTCGAGCGGCTGGTCGGCAACGCGGCCTCGAAGATTTCGATGTCGTCGACAAAGTCGTCCGTCGGCCATCTGCTGGGCGCCGCGGGCGCCGCGGAAGCGATCTTCTCGATCCTCGCCATCCGCGACAATGTTGCGCCCGCCACCATCAATCTCGACAATCCGGAACGCGAGACGGCGATCGACCTCGTGCCGAACAAGCCGCGCCAGCGCCAGATCGACGTCGCGCTGTCGAACTCCTTCGGGTTCGGCGGCACCAACGCCTCGCTCGTGTTCCAGCGTTACAACGGCTGAGTAGCAACCGGAGCAGTCCCACGGAGCGCGCGCGGTTTCCCCTCCGGAATTGCTCAGAGACAGACTAATCGGCAGTCCGCCAACTGCCGTCATTTTTGCCAAATTCGCCCCTAGCTTTTCGGCGAGGGATTCGTTGCAAGATCAGACGGCAGGGCGTCATGAACACTAATCCGAGCGACGGGGAATTCGGACGGCAAGGTGCGAAGGGGCCGATCGTGCCGAAGACCGCCGCCGAGGCGTTGCGTCCGGAGGCCGGCACACCACCGCCGTCGAAGCGTTCGCGCGCCTCGCGCAGCCAGGTCGTCGTGTTCCTGAATTTCTTCCTCTCCTTAATCATCCTGGTGGTGCTCGCCTCGGGTGCGGCGCTCTATTTCGGCATGCAGGCTTTCATCGAGCCCGGCCCGTCCGCCAATGGCGACACCTTCATGATCAAGCCGAACACCGGCGTGCAGGAGATCGCTGACCAGCTCGAGCGCCGCAGCCTGATCAGCGATGCCCGCATCTTCCGGCTCGGCGTGCGCGCCACCGGCAATGAATCGGCGCTGAAGGCCGGCGAATACGCCATCAAGCCGCGCGCTTCGATGCGCGACATCATGGAGCTTTTCAAGAG
>NZ_RZTO01000529.1:0-4454 GCF_003997225.1 Mesorhizobium sp. M2C.T.Ca.TU.002.02.1.1 | reverse complement strand
GTGCTGTTCTCCAGCTTCTCGGCCACCGTCATCACCGCGGCCGTGCTTTCGGGCCTGGCGGTCTCGGTGCTGCCGGAATGCGCGCTCAGGCCCGGCATGCGCGTGCTCGGCGAGGCGGACGGCTTCGGCCAGTTGCCGGATTGCCGCATCGGCATCATGCGCGGCCAGACCTCGCAGCCGGAGATCGTCGACGCCTTGGCCCGCCACATCGCCGAGAGCCTCGACAACATTTCCGTGCCGGTCAGCGAAGAGGCGGGAAGCTTCGACTTCGCCGCGCTCGCTTTCGCCAAGATGAAGCGTGTCAAGGCGAACCAGATCATGCCTGGATGGTAACGTCAGGCCCGAGCGGCGGAACGCTCCCGGTCGGCCGACGAGACACCGGGCAGCGCAAGCAACTGGCCGGGCTCCAGCGGCGGAGACAGCAGATAGCCCTGCATCTGGCGACAACCCATGCCGACCAGCAAGGCCTTTTGCGCGTCGGTCTCGACGCCTTCGGCGGTCACCTCGACCTTGATCGCCAGCGCCAGCTCGATCAGCGTCTTGACGATTGCGCGGGCGCTTTCGTCCTCGTCGAGCAGACGCACGAAGGAGCGGTCGATCTTCAGCTTGTCGATCGCGTGGCGGCGCAGATAGCTCAACGACGAATAGCCGGTGCCGAAATCGTCGAGCACGATGCGCACGCCGGACTGGCGCAGCGCGTCAATCACCGTGCCGATCGTGTCATTGTGCTCGAGCAGAACGCTTTCGGTGGTCTCGAGCTGCAGGCGTGAGGGGTCGAGTCCGGTTTCGCTCAGGACCGTGGAGACCTGTTCGGCAAAGCCGATATCACGCAACTGCATCGGCGAGATGTTGACCGCGACCCAGGGCAGTTCGGTCCTGACGGCGAAGCGGCAAGCTTCGCTCAGGGCCCATTTGCCCAAATCGCCGATCAGGCCGCGCTCTTCGGCAATGGCGATGAATTGCGCCGCGGGCAAGGCGCCATGCACCTCATGCCCCCAGCGGATCAGCGCCTCGGCCCCGAGAATCCGGCAGCCGTCGGCCGCGAAAACCGGCTGATAGGCGAGCTTTATGCCGCCTTCGCCCTCCAGCGCCTTGCGGAGTTCCGATTCGACCTTGCGCTTGCGCAACAAAAGGTCGTCCATGTCGCCGGCGAACACCTCGTAGCGGCCGCGACCGTTCTTCTTGGCCTCGTAAAGCGCGATGTCGGCCTTGCGCAGCAGGTCGTCCGCGTCCGCCTCCGATCCGGACGACAGCGCGATGCCGACGCTCGCGCTGACGAAGACCTGGTCGTCGATGAGCCGGAACGGCTGACGCAGCTTCGCCAGCAGCCTTTCGGCGATGTCTTTGGCGCTTCCGGCGTCGGGAACGTCGAGCAGGATGATGGCGAACTCGTCGCCGCCGAGCCGGGCGACGGTATCGACTTCGCGGATCGTGTGCCTGAGCCGCGCCGCCGTCTGGCGCACGAGCTCGTCACCGGCGGGATGGCCGAGCGTGTCGTTGATATGCTTGAAACGATCGAGATCGAGGTAAAGCAGCGCCACGCGGGTTCCGTCCTGGCTGGCGAAGAGCAGCGTGCGCCGCAAGCGGTCCTCGAACAGCGCGCGATTGGGCAGGCCGGTGAGCGTGTCGTGGAAGGCGAGATATTGCGCCTGGTCCTGGCTTGTCTGCAACGCGGCCGAGGCGCGACGCAACCTGCGCAGCAGGAACACCAGCACGCCGCCCGCCAGGAGCAGCGCGATCGCCAAGGCAGGAGCGATCTTACGCACCAAAGCAAGGCCGGGCCGGAGTTGGTCCCAGCCGATATAGCCGAGGATCACGCCGCGCGCATCCACCAGCGGCACGGCGGCCGGGCCGACCGGCTCGGACAACGGCACCAGACGCGCGCCCTCGAGCAGATACTTTCCGGCGATCTTGCCGACGACCGCGTCGCTGATGAATTCGACCGAGATATGCAGATATTCGGTGCCGGGCGCCTGAGCGATCCTGTCCGAGCTCGGCACCAGCGGCGTGACGCTCAAGATAGCAGGCTTGCCGTCGAGCGACACCAGATCCTCGGCGACCGCCTTCGCGGGCTGGCCGGACGTGTCGGCTTCGGGCGGTCGCGCCAGCATGCCACGCAGTTTTTCGATGGTGGGAAGAAGGACGGGCCGATCCTCGCCATAGGCGGACGTATCGACCACCTTGCCCTCGCGCATGGCGTGGATCGGACGGTTGGCGCCATCCAGAATGTAGATCCGGTTATGGCCGTAATAGGTGTACATCCAGACGCTGAGATTGTCGGCCATCCAGGCCTGGTTGCCGGCATTTGCGTTGACGACGGAATCGTCCCAGACCGAAACGCTTTCCTGCTCCCGCTCGACGGCCGCGATCTGGTCCTGCAGGCCATCGGCGATGAACATCTTCTGCCGTTCGAGCGAGGCGTTATCGGCCTGGCCGGCGACGTAGAAGACGAAGCCAACGACGATGGCCAAGGCGAAAGCCGCGAGCGTCAGCACGGTCAGCGTGACCTGACGCGTCAACGGGCTGCTGTCGTGGCGTGCGCTCATCGCGTCCCTGGCCGGCTCTTGTGCCGCCAGTCAAAGCAAATCTGGCTTAAAATCGCGTTATAATATTAGCGAGGTTTCTCCGCGCTTGACGCGGGCCGATAAGCGCTCCCCAATCGCCAAATGAGTGAAACAGCAACCGAATCACGCAGCAACGCCACCGAATACACGGTGAGCGAGATTTCCGGCGCGCTGAAGCGCACTGTCGAGGACGCTTTCGGCAATGTGCGGGTGCGTGGCGAGATTTCCGGCTATCGCGGCCCGCATTCGTCCGGCCACGCTTACTTCGCGTTGAAGGATGACCGCGCGCGGATCGACGCCGTGGTCTGGAAAACCACCATGGCGCGGCTGAAATTCCGCCCCGAGGAAGGCATGGAGGTGATCGCCAGCGGCAGACTGACGACCTACCCCGGCAAATCCAACTACCAGATCGTCATCGACAATCTGGAGCCGGCGGGCGCCGGCGCGCTGATGGCGCTGCTCGAAGAACGCAAGCGCCGGCTGCAGGCCGAAGGCCTGTTCGACGCCGGCCGCAAGCGGCGGCTGCCGTTCATGCCAAAAGTCATCGGCGTCGTCACCTCGCCGACCGGCTCGGTGATCCGGGACATCATCCATCGCATCAAGGACCGGTTCCCGCTTCATGTGCTGGTCTGGCCGGTGCGGGTCCAGGGCGAGACGACCGCCAAAGAGGTGACTGCAGCCGTCAACGGTTTCAACGCGTTGACATGGGACGGACCCATCCGCCAGCCCGATCTTCTGATCGTGGCGCGCGGCGGCGGCAGCCTCGAAGACCTCTGGGGCTTCAACGACGAAGGGCTGGCACGCGCGGTTGCAGCCTCAGGCATCCCGGTGATCTCGGCCGTCGGGCACGAGACCGACACGACCCTGATCGACTTCGTCGCCGATATGCGCGCGCCGACGCCGACGGGCGCGGCCGAAATCGCCGTGCCGGTCAGGGCGGACCTGGAGGCAACCTTGGCCAGCCTCGGCGCGCGGCTCAACGCCTGCGCCTCGCGGCATCTGGAGCGCAAGCGCCAGGCGGTCCGGGCCGCGGCACGCGCGCTCCCCTCGCCCGACCAGTTGCTGGCGCTGCCGCGCCGCCGTTTCGACGATGCGACCAGCCGCCTCGGCCGCGGGCTGACGGTGAATATCGAGCGCAAGCGGGCCACGCTGGAGCGGCAAAGGCTGACGCCGGCGACCCTGTCGCGGCGCCTGAACGAAGCGCGCACGCTGACCGGCCGCGACATCGCGCGTGCCCGCGCGGCGTTCTTCGCCATCGTGCGCGAGCGGCGCGCGCGTTTCAAGCGCACCCAAGTCAGGCTATCGCCGGCGCCGATCGAGAGAAGGCAAAGGCAGCAGGCCGACGCCTTGACCGGACTGACACGGCGTCAGGACCAGGCGGTGGCTCGGCAGTTGGACAGGCTGCGCGCTGCGCTGACCCAGGCCGACCGGCTGCTTTCCACGCTGTCGCACAAGGCCGTGTTGGCGCGCGGCTTCGCGCTGGTCAAGGACGCCGACGGCGCCGTCATCAAACGGGTCGCGGAACTGGCGCCGGGCGCGGCGCTGCAGCTGGAATTCGCGGACGGCACGGCCGAAGCCATCGCGACCTCCGGCGGCGCGCGGCCGAAGCTGGCCGCGAGGTCGCCCGCCAAGGCCAAGGAGCCGGGCAATCAGGGTTCGTTGTTCTGAGGGTTTCCATGAGCAACCACGACCCACATCGTCGCACCCCGTCGGGCAAGCCGCGCCTGCGCGCGTTCGGCATCGCGCTCGACGGGACGCCCGGTACGTCGGTGATGGCGTTGAAACGGCCGGGCGTGTCGGTGGGCTACACGACGCTGATTTCCGGCGAGGGTCCCTTGCGTGTCGGCAACGGACCGGTGCGCACCGGTCCGTTGCCGACACGCGAGGGAC
>NZ_RZTO01000528.1:0-4454 GCF_003997225.1 Mesorhizobium sp. M2C.T.Ca.TU.002.02.1.1 | reverse complement strand
GGCGCTCGCCTATGTCGCCGCGCCGGAATTCTGGACCTGGCGGGAGCACGGCTTCCGCACCCGCCCCTTCGAGATGGTGACGCACACGCCGCAGGGCATTCCCGGCGATCCGATCAATGCCGGCCTTGTCGGCACCGAGAAGGAAGTCGTCCACGCCTTCGCGGTCGCCGGCTGGGATACCGCCGATGCCGTGACGCTCAGGACCGCGATCGACATCGGCGAAAGCGTTTTGTTTTCCCGCCCTTACCCCGACGCGCCGATGAGCCGCCTGTTGTTCGAGGGCCGCGCCCAGGATCTTGCCTTCGAAAAGCCGGTCGGCGGCAGCGCCGACCGGCGCCATCACGTCCGCTTCTGGCAGACCGACACGGTCGGCGACGACGGCCGCCCGCTCTGGCTGGGCGCCGCGAGCTTCGATCGCGGCGTCGGCCTCAGCCACGACACCGGCGCCATCACCCATCACATCGGGCCCGACATCGACGCCGAGCGCGATTTCCTCATCGGCGACCTGGATGCCGCCGGTCTGCTGGCCTCGACCAGCAAGATACCGGGGATCGGCGCCACCAGGACCGGACGCAATGGCGGCGGCGATCTCTATTTCACCGACGGCATGGCCGTGATCGGCGTGTTGAAGACGCTGCAGTGACCTTGGCCCGGCGCCCTCAGCTCGTGGTGATCACGATCTTGCCGAACGCCCCCTTTTCCAGATGCTGGAGCGCCTGCGGCACCTCGTCGAAGCCGTAGACCTTGTCGATGACCGGCTTGATGCCGAGCGCCTCGATCGCCTGGTTCATGCGCTCGAAGGCGCGGCGGTGGCCTACGGACAGGCCTTGCACGGTGATGCGGTTGCGCATGAAGGGCAGGATCGGAAAGCTGATCTCCATCGCGCCGAGCAGGCCGATGATCGACAGCCGGCCATCGGCGGCAAGGGCGTTGAGCGACCGGCGCGCATTGTCGCCGCCGACCATTTCCAGCACATGGTTCACGCCAAGCCCGTCGGTCATGGCGCGAGCGGCCTCGTCCCATGCCGGCTGGGCGCGGTAGTTGATCGTCCGCCACGCGCCGAGGTCCCTGGCGCGCTTCAGCTTCTCGTCGCTGCTCGACGTGACGATGGCGCGCAGGCCGAAGGCGGCGGCGAATTGCAGCGCAAACAGCGACACGCCGCCGGTGCCCTGGATAAGGATGGTCTGGCCCGGCACCGGCCCTGTCGCCTCGGCCATCGCAAACCAGGCGGTCAGCGCCGCGATCGGCAGCGTCGCGGCCTCGACATCGCTCAGCGAAGCCGGCGCCGGCACAGCCGCGTCCTCGCCGAAGACGACATGCTGGGACAGCATGCCTGAAAGCGAGGAGCCCAGCGTGTGCTGGTGGAGCACCGCAGGGGCATCACCGTCCGGCCAGTCGGCGATCCCCTGCCCCAGCACCCGCTGCCCGACTTTGAACCGGCTCACCGCGCCGCCGACCGCCACGACCTCGCCAACGGCGTCCGAAGTGGGGACGAATGGGAAGGACAGGTCGGGGATGAGCACACCGTCCACGATCATCTTGTCCTTGTAATTCAGCGAGACGGCCTTCGTCCGCACCAGAAGCTCGTGCGGGCCTGGATCGGGAATCTCGCCTTTCACCGGCTGCAGGTTCGAAAGGCCGAAGCCGCTCATCTGCCAGGATCTGTTGCTGTCGGTGCCCATGCGTCGCGCTCCTTGTTTGATGGTGCGCGAAAGATTTATGCGATCCGACTATGGAAAATAATGCCGCAATGCGGGATATTTGGCAACACATTGAAGAGTTGAAATCTACAATAGGAAATCGATATGGACCCGGCTGATCTCCAGGGCGTCGTCGCATTCGTCAATGCCGTCGAAGCCGGCAGCTTCACCGGCGCCGGCGAGCGGCTGCATGTGACGAAGTCGGCCATCGGCAAGTCGGTCGCGCAACTGGAACAGCGGCTGGGCGTGCGGCTGCTGAACCGCACCACGCGCAGCCTCAGCCCGACCAGCGAAGGCATGAGCTACTACGAATCCTGCGCGCGGGCGCTTGCCGAGATCGAGGCCGGGCAAGCTTTGCTCGCCTCGCGCCGGCAGGTTCCGTCGGGCAAGCTTCGGATCGATGTGCCGCTCGCCTTCGGTCGCCGGTGTGTCGCGCCGGTGCTATTCGACATATCCAGACGATTTCCGGACCTGGCGATCGAGATCTCCTTCAACGACCGGCGCGTCGACCTGATCGAGGAAGGCATCGACCTTGCCGTGCGCATGGGCGAGCTCGACGATTCTTCGTCGCTTGCGGCGCGCCGCATCTATGCCCAGCGCTCGGCGATCTGCGCCGCCCCCGCTTATCTCGAAAAGCACGGCCGCCCGCAATCGGTCGACGACCTCGCCCGGCACAGCGTCATCGGTTACGGGCGCGAAGGCGTCGTCCGGCCCTGGGCCATACGCGACGGCGCCGGTCACCTCACCACTTTCGTGCCCAAGGCGCGGCTTGTGCTCGGCCACGGCGAGCCGATGCTGGACGCCGCGCTCGCCGGCTGCGGCATCGCCTTCCTGCCGACCTGGCTTGCCGGCCAGAGCCTGAGGCGCGGCGCGCTCGAAATGGTGCTCTCGGATCATCTGGTGGAGCACATCGTCGTCCATGCCGTGTGGCCCCTCACGCGTGCGCTGACGCCGAAGGTCCGCGTGGTCATCGATGCGCTTGTCGGGCATTTTTCGGCGCCGCTTTGGGATGCCGCCTGAACAATGCGCCTGTCATCTTGCAAAAAAGCCTGCAGGCTATTTTCGAATGCACTGCAGCAATGCTATTGACCGCCCATGCTTTACGTTGAAATCGCCGTCGTTGCCGTCCTCATCTTGGTGAACGGCCTTTTGTCGATGTCGGAACTTGCCATCGTGTCGTCGCGGCCCGCCCGCCTCAAGGCGATGATCGACCGCAACGTCAAGGGCGCCGGCCGCGCGCTGGCGCTGGGCTCGAACCCCGGCAAGTTCCTGTCGTCGGTGCAGATCGGCATCACGCTCGTCGGCGTTCTCTCGGGCGCCTTCTCGGGCGCGACGCTCGGCGAAAGGCTGGCGCAATATCTGGCCTCGACCGGCATCCGCGAAAACATCGCCGACCCCGTCGGCGTCGGCATCGTCGTCGCCTTGATCACCTATGCCTCGCTGATCGTCGGCGAGTTGGTGCCGAAGCAGATAGCGCTGCGCGATCCGGAGCGCGTCGCCGCCCGCGCCGCGCCCGCAATGACGATCCTTGCCACCATCTCGGCGCCTCTCGTCTTCCTGCTCGACATTTCCGGCCGCGCCATTCTCTGGCTGCTTGGCCAGAGCGGCGAGGCGGAAGAGAAGGTCACCGACGAGGAGATCAAGATGCTGGTCGCCGAGGCCGAGCATCACGGCACCATCGAATCCGACGAGCGCCGCATGATCGCCGGCGTCATGCGCCTCGGCGACCGCGCCGTGCGCGCCGTGATGACGCCGCGCACCGAAGTTGACTGGCTCAACCTGCAATCCGACGAAGCCGCGGTTCGAAAGCTTTTGATGGACACCCAGCACTCGCGGCTGCCCGTCGCCGACGGCAATGTCGACGCGATGGTCGGCGTCATCCAGACGCGCGACGTGCTGGCCGCCCTTCTCGCCGGCAGGGTGCTGGATCCGCGCCAGCATGTGCGCGCCGCCCCTATCGTGCATGACCAGGCCGACGCGCTCGACGTCCTGCAGAAGCTGCGCGAGTCCGATGTGCCGATGGCGCTGGTCCATGACGAATACGGCCATTTCGAAGGCATCGTCACGCCGGCCGACATCCTCGAAGCCATCACCGGCGTGTTCCGCTCCGATCTCGAGGCCGGCGAGGAGGAGAACGCCGTCAAGCGCGACGACGGCTCCTGGCTGCTTGCCGGCTACATGCAGGCCGACGAAATGGCCGAGGTGCTGGGCATCGACCTGCCGGAAAACCGCGACTACGAGACCGTCGCGGGCTATGTGCTGTCGCATCTCCACCATCTGCCGACCACCGGCGAGTGCGTCGATGCGCAAGGCTGGCGCTTCGAGGTGGTCGACCTCGACGGCCGCCGTATCGACAAGCTGATCGCCACCCGCCTGCCCGACGGGCATAGGCCGGTCGTACGCTGAGCGGAACCTTGACCGCCTGCTTGCAGTTTCAGGGCATGGGGAAAAATCCATGGCCGAAGACAAGCAGGAACGCGACGCGCGACTGAAGGCGGAGAAGGAATTCCGGGTGCGGTTTCTCATGAAGGAAACCGGGATCACCGAGGCCCAGGCCCGCGACCTTGTCGACATGATCGGCATCGACGCCAGTTCGCTTCTGCGGGAGGCGCGGCTGCTGAAGAAGAAGTAGTTCACCCTACGCGAATTGACTCGTAACGGTCACATTTCGAGCGTAACCTTCATTTGTCGTCCGTACCGAACAGAGGCAAGCGGACGCTTGGAAGCGGCTATCATGCTTTCGCCCCTGTCAAG
>NZ_RZTO01000527.1:0-4457 GCF_003997225.1 Mesorhizobium sp. M2C.T.Ca.TU.002.02.1.1 | reverse complement strand
ATGTAAGGATGAGGACCCCAACATCACGACAGGCAGGATCATGACCACACATTCGCGCGGCGTTTCGGCAAGCATCGACCCGGTGAAGCTCGACAGGCTGGCGGAAGTCGCCGTCAAGGTCGGGCTGCAGCTGCAGCCCGGGCAGGACCTGGTGCTGACCTCGTCGATCGCGGCGCTGCCGCTGACGCGGCGCATCGTCGAGCACGCCTACAAGGCGGGCGCCGGGCTGGTGACGCCGATCTTCAACGACGACGAGATCACGCTGGCGCGCTTCCGCTACGGCGCCGATGCCGGCTTCGACCGCGCCGCCGGCTGGCTTTACGAGGGCATGGCGAAAGCCTTTTCCAACAATGCGGCGCGGCTCGCGGTGCGCGGCGAGGACCCGTCGCTGCTCTCGTCACAAGATCCGGCCAAGGTGGCGCGCGCCAACAAGGCGAACTCGATGGCCTACCAGCCGGCGCTGGAGAAGATCACCGGCTTCGACATCAACTGGAACATCGTCGCTTATCCCGACCTCGCCTGGGCTCGCCAGGTGTTTCCGGGCGAGCCGGACGACGTTGCGGTGGTGAAGCTCGCCGACGCCATCTTCTCGGCTTCGCGCGTCGACGTCGAGGACCCGATCGGCAACTGGAAGGCGCACAACGCCGCCTTGGCCGAGCGCACGAAGTGGCTCAACGAGCACAATTTCCACGCGCTGCATTTCACCGGCCCCGGCACGGATCTCACCGTCGGGCTGGCGGATGGCCATGAATGGATGGGCGGCGCCTCGACGGCGAAGAACGGCATCACCTGCAATCCGAACATCCCGACCGAGGAGGTCTTCACCACGCCGCATGCGATGCGCGTCGAGGGCCACGTCTCCTCGACCAAGCCGCTCTCCTACCAGGGCACGCTGATCGATGAGATCTCGGTGCGATTCGAAGGCGGGCGGATCGTAGAGGCCAAGGCGTCGAAGGGCGAGGACGTGCTGAAGAAGGTGCTCGACACCGACGAGGGCGCGCGCCGCCTCGGCGAGGTGGCGCTGGTGCCGCATTCCTCGCCGATCTCGAAGAGCGGGCTGTTGTTCTTCAACACGCTGTTCGACGAGAACGCCGCTTGCCACATCGCGCTCGGGCAGTGCTATTCGAAGTGCTTCGTCAACGGCGCCTCGCTCAGCCAGGACGAGATTGCCCGGCGCGGCGGCAACAAGAGCTTCATCCACATCGACTGGATGATCGGCTCGGACAAGATCGACATCGACGGCGTGGCCAAGGACGGCAGCCGCGTGCCGGTGATGCGCAAGGGCGAGTGGGCCTGAGAGGACCCGTTGTTTTACGCAATTCCGGGTGGGGGCTGCCGGACAGGCTTTCCCGGAATTGCTCGGCCACGGAGGTGCGACGATGACCTTTGAGGTAGCGGTCAAGCGGGTTTACGAGACGCCGGCGAAGGCGGACGGCCAGCGCGTGCTGGTCGATCGCCTCTGGCCGCGCGGCGTCAGCAAGAAGGACGCCGAATTGACGCTATGGCTGAAAGAGATCGCGCCGAGCGACGAGCTGCGCAAATGGTTCGGCCACGAGCCGGAGCGCTGGCCGGAGTTCCAGAAGCGGTACCGGGCCGAGCTCGACGCGAATGGTGATGCGGTAGCGGAGCTGCGTGATCTGTTGCGTGAGGGCAAGGTGACGCTGCTCTACGGCGCGCATGACGAGGCGCATAACAATGCGGTGGCGCTGGCGGAATATTTGGAAAGCCCAAGCTGATTGCTGAGATGTCGAGTTTCTTCGCCCCCCTCTCTGTCCTGCCGGACATCTCCCCCTCGAGGGGGGAGATTGGCAGCTTTGGCCGCGGCGCTCATCTTACAACGTCTGCGATTGGCAGCTTTGGCGAGGCGCTTGTTTTGTAACGTCTGCGATTGGCGAAGGCCGGCGTGACGGCTGATCTCCCCCCTTGAGGGGGAGATGTCCGGCAGGACAGAGAGGGGGGCGAAGGAACGCGGCTTAAGAGTAGTCGCGCCTATTTCTCGCCAACCGCCTCCTCATAAACCTCAGCCTTGAACCCCACCAAAATCCGCTCCCCCACCTCCAGCACCGGACGCTTGATCATCGTCGGCTTGGCGAGCATCAGTTTCTTCGCTTTCTTCTCGTCCAGCCCGGCCTTGTCCGCCTCCGGCAGCTCGCGAAACGTGGTGCTGCCCTTGTTGAGCAGCTTTTCCCAGCCGACCTTGCCGACCCAGCCGTTCAGCTTCCCGGCCTCGATCCCCTCGGCCCGGTAGTCGTGAAAACGATAGGGCACGTCATGGCTCTCCAGCCAGACGCGCGCCTTCTTGATCGTGTCGCAGGTGGTGATGCCATACATGGTGATGGTCAATTGGGGCCTCTGTCGGATGGGTTTCGAATCCGGTGGAAGCCTAGGCCGGCCCCACAAGCTTTGCCAGCGCTTTGCGCCGGGTGCGATTTTGGCCCTTGCCAATACTAAGGTTTTTTCCTAAGTATTTTTGGGCAACAATTGCCCGACCGCCGCGCGGTCCCGGAAGGAACAGCCATGAGCCCGCAGGCAGCAAGCCAGAACCCACTGCCCGTCGACGGCATTTTTCGCGCGCTGGCCGATCCGACACGCAGGCGTGTGGTGGAGCGGTTGAACAGAAGCCCGGCCTCGGTCAGCGAGCTGGCGGAGCCCTTCGGCATGGCGCTTCCCTCCTTCGTCGAGCACCTCAAGGTTCTGGAAGGTTGCGGGCTGGTGCAGTCGCAAAAGGCCGGGCGCGTCAGAACCTACAGCCTTTCGCCCGAACCGCTGAAGCTTGCCGAAAACTGGCTCGCCGAGCAGCGCGCGCTGTGGGAGCGCCGCCTCGACCAGTTCGACGCCTATGTGATGAGCCTCAAGGAGAGTGAAAAGTGAGCTATCCATTCAAGCCGAACCCGAAACTGGACCTGACGCTGGAGCGCTTCCTCGACGCGCCGCGCGAGTTGCTGTGGCGCGCCTGGACGCAGCCGGAGCATGTCAAGCAGTGGTTCACGCCGAAGCCGTGGGTCATCACCAATTGCGAGATCGACCTCAGGCCCGGAGGCCTGTTCCGCACGCGCATGCAATCGCCCGACGGCAAGGAGGTCAATGACCGTCACTGCTGCTATCTGGAAATCGTGCCGAACGAGCGGCTGGTGTGGACCGACGCGCTGCTGCCGGGCTACCGGCCGTCCGGCGAGCCCTTCATCACTGCGGTCATCGCGCTGACGCCCGAGGGCAAGGGTACGCGCTACACCGCCACCGCCATCCACCGCGACGAGGCAACCCGCAACAGCCACGAGGAGATGGGGTTCTTCGACGGCTGGGGCACGGTTGCCGACCAACTGGCGGACTATGTGAAGACGATCTGAGAAACGGGCATGGCGGCTTGGGATCCGAGGCCGCCATGCCTGATTGCTAAATTATGCTGCGAAAGGCGTTCGCAGCCTAAGGCCAGCAAGCCTCAGTAGTAGAACCGCTCTTCGCTGATCTTGCCGTTCTTGACGGTGTAGAGGCCAACCTCATCCATCTTGACGCGTTCGCCAGTCGACTTAGGCGTCACGTCGAAGCTGAAGCGCAAGGCGAACTGGTCGCCATTGACGTAGGGCCCCTCGACCGAACCGCCGTGAACCTCGTGGTTGGCTTCCCACCATTCGCCCTTCTGCTTGACGGCTTCCTTGCCGTTGCAAACGGCCATCGGGCCTTCCATCGCTTCGTAGCTGACGATGTCGTCGGCATTGTATTTCGCGGCGGCGCTGTGGCTGTCGCCCTTCTTGAGGAGTTCGGTGAAATCCTTGGCAATTTCCGCAGTGGTCATGATTTCCTCCCGGGGTTGGACAAGACATCAAGTAGGGACCGATCGTTCGCCTGCCAGCGGTGCGCCGCTCCGCAGGTGACAATTCGTGTCAGGATGGCGCGGCCATCAGCGGCCAGCGGCTCAAATCCTTGTAGATCGTCAGGCCGCGCAGGCTGTGAACGAGGACGAACTCTCTTGCTACAAAGCCGATTGGCTCGATCGGCTGCCTGGGGACGAATTTCTCGTCATAGGCGAGCGTCATATGCGGGGCGAAATGATCCGCCGACTTGAGGCCGTTTGCCTTCATCGCAATGCCGATCAGCCGGCTGAGTTCGCAGACGGGTCCCTCATCGGCCAGCAGCACAAATGGTCGCAAAGGTGGCCTACCCCTTGCTGCTGGCCGGCCGGCGAAACTCACGGCATGGCCAAACGTGACTTCGAATGCAGGCATTTCAACAAGACGGCCGGACCGACTGGCTGCGAATTCAGTTTTCGATCGCAGCCTTTTGTAATCGCCGACGTGCTGCAGGCTGACGTGAAACCGCTCCTTGAGCAGCAACGATCCAGTTATCCCGTTGATATCGCAGAGTCGCCTCTGCAGTGCCCAAAATTCGGATCGGTATTTTGCTTCCAAAAGCAAGCCGAAGAAGACCCGGTCCGGCCGCTTCGGCCGCAGTGGGGGAAT
>NZ_RZTO01000526.1:0-4459 GCF_003997225.1 Mesorhizobium sp. M2C.T.Ca.TU.002.02.1.1 | reverse complement strand
CTTTGCTTCTTCATCGAGAACAACCGCTATGCCGTCTCGACCCATGTCGAGGAAGCGACCGCCGAGCCGCGCCTGTCGGCGCGCGGATCGGCCTTCGCCATTCCCGCCTGGAAGGTCGACGGCATGGACCCCCTCGCTGTCTATCTTGCGACGAAAGAGGCCATGGAGCTGATGCGCAATGGCGGCGGACCGGCCATCATCGAGGCCGATGTCTATCGCTACTTCCATCAGAACGGCCCGCTGCCCGGCAGCGCCTTCGGCTACCGCGACAAGGTCGAGGAAGCGGCGTGGCGGACGCGCGACCCGCTCGACCGGCTTGCGAGCGAAATGGAACAACGTCAGATCATCGGCAGCTCGGGCGTTGCCGCTCTGCGCGAACGCGCGCTCGCGCTGATGGCCGATGTCGCCGCCGAGCTCGTCGAGCAGGCGGACGGCAAGAACCGCATCAAGCCGGCGCTATGGCCGGACGAAGGGTTTCGCGACCACGGCATCCGCGGCGATCTCTCCGAACTTTCCGGCCAGCGCACGGAGGAGCTCGAAACCTTCAGCGGCGCGATCGACAACAACGCCAAATTCATCGATACCGTGGCCAACGTCATGCAGCGGCGCATGGCGACGGACGACCGCATCGTCGTCATGGGCGAGGATGTGCACCGGCTGAAGGGCGGCACCAACGGCGCGACGCGTGGCCTTGCCGCCGCCTTCCCGGACCGGGTGCTCGGCACGCCGATCAGCGAGGCCGCCTTCACCGGCCTCGGCGGCGGCATCGCCATGGACGGCCGCTACCTTCCGGTCGTCGAGTTCATGTACCCCGACTTCATGTGGGTGGCGGCCGATCAGGTCTTCAATCAGATCGGCAAGGCGCGCCACATGTTCGGCGGCGATATCGACGTGCCGCTGGTGCTGCGCACCAAGGTCGCCATGGGCACCGGCTACGGCTCGCAGCACTCCATGGACCCGGCCGGCATCTTCGCCACCTCGCCCGGCTGGCGCATCGTTGCCCCTTCGACACCCTTCGACTATGTCGGCCTGATGAACAGCGCGCTGCGCTGCAAGGATCCCGTGCTCGTCATCGAGCATGTGGAGCTCTACAATTCCACCGGCCCGGCTCCGGTCGACGACCTCGACTATTTCATCCCGCTCGGCAAGGCGAAGGTCGTGCGCCAGGGCACGACGATGACGATCCTCACCTACCTCGCCATGGTGCGCCCGGTGCTCGAGGCGGTCGAACGTCTTGGTGTCGACGCCGAGGTCATCGACCTGCGCTCGCTCGATCGCGCCGGGCTCGACTGGCAGACCATCGAAGCCTCGATCCGCAAGACCGGCAATGTGCTGGTGGTCGAGCAAGGCGCCCGCGGCACGTCTTATGGCGGACTGCTCGCCGCCGAGATACAGGACCGCTGCTTCGACTGGCTCGACCAGCCTGTCCAGCGCGTCCATGGCGGCGAAGCTTCGCCCAGCATTTCCAAGGTGCTCGAGGCCGCCGCTTGCGCACGCCCCGCCGATATCGAGCGCGGCGTGCGCCAGGTCATGGCCGATCAGGGGCGACCGATGGGCTGAAAGTCAGGCCCGCGGATCGTCGCGCGGCGTCATGAAGCCGGCGGTCTCGCCGCCGTCGACGCTGAGCACCGCGCCGTTGACGAAGCCCGCGGCGGGAGAGAGCAGCCAGCCGACCGCCTCGGCGACATCTTCCGGTGTGCCGAGGCGCGCCGCGGGAATGCGCTTTTCCAGCTTCTCGCGCCGGCCAGGAATGGCCAGCGTCTTTGCCATCATCTGCGTGGCAATCTGACCCGGGCAGACGGCGTTGAAGCGCACCTCCGAGCCGTATTCGAGTGCCAGCGCTTGCGTCAGGCCGATCAGCGCCGCCTTGGAGGCGGTGTAGATCGCAAGTCCCTCCTCGCCGACCTTGCCGGCCACCGACGAGATCGTCACCACGGCGCCGCGCGCGGCCCGCAGACCTGCCAAGGCATGACGCGTGAACAGATAGGCCGAGGTGGCGTTGGCCGTCATCGTCCTGTTCCAGTCGTCGAGCGTCGTCTGGTCGAAGGCGGCGCGCCCGCCGGCGCCGGCATTGTTGACCAGGCCGGCGATACGGCCCTTCCCAAGCTCCAGCGCGACCTCGACCGCGCGCTTGCAGTCGGCCTCGCTGGTCGCGTCGCCTGCGGCGAAGACGGCGCCGGGGACCGCGGCGATCACATCATCGGCGGCGGCCCGGTCGCGCCCTGTGAAGACGACGCGCGCGCCATCCGCCGCCAGCCGCTCGACGCAGGCCGCGCCGATGCCGCGCGTGCCGCCGGTCACCAGGAAGACGCGCTCAGCCTCTTTGGCGCTCATGCCGCCACTCCGTAGTCGACGAGGGTGCAAAGCGGCCCTTCCCTGTGCGCGGCCCAGTAGAGATCGTGGATGCGGTTGGTGATCGGGCCGGGCTTGCCGTTGCCGTAGATGCGGCCATCGAGCATCGTCACCGGCATGATGCCGCCGGCGGAGCTCGAGATGAAGATCTCGTCGGCCTCGCGCAATTCCTCGATCGGCAGCGGCCGCACCTCGCAGGTAACGCCCGCTTCGCCGGCCAGCTCGATCACGGTGCGGCGCGTCATGCCCTCGAAGACGCCGCGGTCCGGTGTCGTGATGACGTTGCCCTTCACCGCGAAGATGTTGAAGCCGGCGCCTTCGGTGACGTTGCCCTTGCCGTCGTTGAGCACGGCGACGATGGCATCCTGGTCATAGGCCTCGAAGATGCCCATCGTCAGGTCGAGCCAGTGGAAGTTCTTCAGGCGCGGATCGAGCGATTCGGGCGGGATGCGCTGCACCGAACTCACCACCATCTTCAGCCCGTCGCGGCGCTGCTCGTCATTGGCGATCCACACGAAGGGTTGCGCGAAAGCATAGAACCGGTTCTGGCAGAGCCTGGGGTCG
The DNA here is from genome assembly GCF_003997225.1 of Mesorhizobium sp. M2C.T.Ca.TU.002.02.1.1. Taxonomy (NCBI): domain Bacteria; kingdom Pseudomonadati; phylum Pseudomonadota; class Alphaproteobacteria; order Hyphomicrobiales; family Phyllobacteriaceae; genus Mesorhizobium; species Mesorhizobium sp. M2C.T.Ca.TU.002.02.1.1. Next base: position 1,543 of record NZ_RZTO01000526.1, on the reverse strand, counting down.
CGGGTGCCGGCCGGCGGTACGCCACGCGTGCAGGTCATCTGCACATAGGCATCGCGAAGCCCGGTCCGGCGAACGCATTCAACCAGGATGTCTGCTATTTCGGCCTTGGACAGCGGCAGGCTCATGCGCAGGCCGCGCATCGACGCCAGGAAGCGCTCGATATGGTCGTCGAGCCTGAAGAAACGGCCTTTCCAGACATGGGTGACGTCATAAGTCGCATCGGACCGCACGAAGCCGCGGTCGGTGATCGGAACGGCAGCCTCCGCGAGCGGCATATAGCTGCCGTTGACATAGGCTATGCCCAACGCCGGATCGTAAGCGGTCCTGTCTGTCATGAAATCCTCCACAGATGTCGAATCTATCATTGGATACAATCTGGCGAATTTATTCAGCCAGATCCGCTAAATTTCTTGCCAATTGCCGCGCGTTGGATACGGTCATGTCGGATCATAGATGCCGGATCAGCAATGCTTCATGAAACCAGCCATGCCGGCAACGGCCTTCCGGGCCTGCGCGGCACCGATCATATCGGCTTCACCGTTCCCGATCTCGACGAAGCCGTCCGTTTCTTCGTCGAGGTCATCGGCTGCGAGCCCTTCTACGAGCTCGGGCCTTTCCGGTCCGACGGAGACTGGATGGAAACCCATCTCAACGTCCATCCCCGTACAGTGATGAAGCGGCTCAAATTCCTGCGCTGCCGTCACGGCTCCAATTTCGAGATCTTCGAATATTCCGCGCCGGACCAGGACGGCGTCCAACCCAGGAACAGCGATGTCGGTGGGCATCATCTCGCCTTCTACGTCGACGATATCGATGATGCAGTCGCCTATCTCCGATCGCATGGCGTGCGCGTGCTCGGCGAGCCGACGGTGCGCACCGAGGGGCCGAGCGCCGGTCAGAGCTGGGTTTATTTCCTGAGTCCCTGGGGCATGCAGCTCGAGCTGGTCTCCTTCCCCACGGGCAAGGCCTATGAGCGCGGGACGGATCGCCGGCTCTGGCATCCGGCCAACCCTCATCTGTGAGCGGCCGGTTCGTGCCGATTCCCACCTGCTCGCCGATGCACTAACATCCTGGGGATCAACACCATGCGGGGAATTGAGATCATGGCCGGCAGACGCGCAAGCGGCGGAACCGAAGGCAACGGCGCCGCCCTGGCCAGCGGCCGCGTCACCGACGCGCTGCGCGACGCCATCCTGTCGGGGCGGCTGCGGCCGGGCAGCCGCGTCCGCCAGGAAGAGCTCGCCGAAGAATACGGCATCAGCCGCATTCCCGTGCGCGAGGCGCTCCGGCAACTGGAAAGCGAGGGGCTGGTCATCCTCGTGCCCAACAGCGGCGCCTGGATTTCCAAGCTCGACCGCGCCGAGTGCATCGAGATCTACAAGATCCGCGAGCGGCTGGAGCCGCTGGCGCTTTCCGAAAGCAGCGCCAACCTTTCGCCCGAAACGCTTGCGCGCCTGGAAGACCTCGTCTCGCGCATCGAGGCCGCCGGCAGCATCGACGAGTTCCTGCAGCTCGACCGCGAGTTTCATCTCCTGAGCTATGA
>NZ_RZTO01000525.1:0-4467 GCF_003997225.1 Mesorhizobium sp. M2C.T.Ca.TU.002.02.1.1 | reverse complement strand
AAGTAAATATCCCCAGTGTGAGCGCGCCGAAGCAAAACTCGGCTAAATCAATCCGATAGCGCCCCGGTCAGCCGTCCCTCAGCGTTTGGTCTTCGATCTGTTGAGGCTTACGGCTTCGCGGACGAGCGCCTTCAGGGCGTCGGCGTCGATCGTGTCGCCTTCCTTGAAATCGATGGCACGCCTGGTATTGCCTTCGAGGCTGGAGTTGAAGAGCTTTTTGGGATCGGGCAGCGCCGCGCCCCTGGCGAAGGTCAGCTTGACGACGGCCTTGTAGGTCTCGCCGGTGCAGATCATGCCGGCATCCTCCCAGACCGGCACGCCGCGCCATTTCCATGTCTCGACCGCTTCGGGCGCGGCTTGCCGGATCAGGGCGCGGAGCCGGGCAAGCGTCTCTCCGCGCCAGTCGCCGAGCTCCTCGATCCTCGCATCGATCAGCTCGGACGGAGACTTCTCGCCCTGGGCGCTGTCTTTCTGCATGTTCGGTTCTCCCGCGGCTGAATGGAAATTGCAATCATGTCTCTTTCAGGGAGACGGCGCTTGATCGTTGGCGCGCTTACATCCGTTCCCCGGGCAACCGGCTTGCCTGCTTCACCCAGGAGACGAACTGCGCCTCGTCGAGCCGATCGTTCTCATGGATGTGGAGATAGCGTGTGTCCTTGCTCCTGGATTCGACCGGCGGCACGGGCTCCAGCGACAGGCCGCGGAAGAACGCCACCTTGATGTATCTGGCGAAGCAGTGGATGCCGAGGAACCAGCCTTCGCCTTCCATGCCGTAGAATGGAGAGTTCCATTTGACGGCCTTTTGCACGTTGGGAACGGCCTGCACGATGATCTGGTCGAGCCGGCGCCCGACCTCGCTCTTCCAGCCCGGCATCGCCGCGATATAGGCCTGCACGGGAGCATCGCCATAGCCCTTGGCGATCTGCGGGTTGCCGCCTGAAAGCAGGGCAGGTTTCGCGTTCGCGGACCCGGCAGTCTTCGATTTCGCCTTCGCCATCAGGCCGATCCCGTGCGCTCGCCCGCCGGCTCGCCGCGCTGCCTGCCGATATAGGGCAGCACGAACATATAGAGCCCGCTGAACAGCAGCAGGAAAAGCGGGATCAACGGCGAATAGACGATCCAGGCGGGCGGCGGACCCATGGCCATGGCGGCGAAATTGGCAATGACGGTGACGGTGAAGATGATCGACAGCCAGCGGTGAAGCTGCCTGATCCATTTGCTCCAGTTCAATCTAACCTCCCTTGCGAATGACGAGACGGATCGAGCTCTCTACCAGCGCGCCAGCTGCGAGAGCTGAACGAGGTTGCCGCAGGTGTCGTTGAGCTGCGCGATGGTCGCGCCCGTCACCGCGGTCGGCGCCATGGCGAAGGTGCCGCCATTAGCCTTGATGCGCTCATGGTCGGCCTTGACGTCGTCGGTGAACAGCATCAGCGCCGGCTGGCCCTGCTTGAAGATGGCCTGCTGATAGGTTTTTGCGGCCGGATTGTCGTTGAGCGCCAGCTGCAGCTCGGTGCCGTCAGGGTCGTCCGGCGAGACGACAGTTAGCCAGCGAAACGGTCCGTTGGTGAAGTCGGCCTTCTTGGTGAAGCCCAGCACGTCGGTGTAGAAGCCGAGCGCCTTTTCCTGGTCGTCGACATAGATGCTGGTCAGCTTGATCTTCATTTCGTGTCTCCATTGCTTACGCCTGCGGTTTGCCGCCCCGCCGGGATCCGTGTCTGTCTTTTGAGGCTTCGGCGGACGTCAATCGATCCGCGAAAGCAACTGCTCCAGGGCCGTGAAGTTGCGTTTCCAGCCCACCGTGGCCCCGCGGTAGTACGGCTCCTGATCGGTGCGGAAGCCGACCTGCTCCATACGCAGATGCGTGCCCGTGCCCGTCGGGGTGAGCGTCCAGGTGACCACGCTCTCGAGGTCCTTGGTGTCCCAGCTGTAGGACAGGGTCCTGTTGGGCTCGACCGTGCGCACCCGGCAGTCGACGCCGCCCCATTCCGCGTTCAGGCTGAAGCGGTGCTCCACGACCGGCTTGAAGTCGTTCTTCATCAGCCACTCCTCGATGAGATGCGGTTGGGTGAGCGCGCGCCAGATCTTTTCCGGCGGAAAAGGTATCTCGCGCTCGACGATGACGGAGCGCGTTGCGGCTTCATTCATTGATCCATCCTTTTGAGCAGGTCTTCCAGGTCGTCGAACCGACTTTCCCAAAACCCCGCCATGTCACGCGTCCAGTCCATCAAGGGCGCAAGCGCCTTGAGCTGGGCGCTGTAATGGGTCTGGCGCCCTTCATGGCGGTCGCGCACCAGACCCGCCTCCTTGAGGACGCCGAGATGCTTCGACACCGCCGGCTGCGATACGCCGGCCTGCGCGGTCAGCGCCCCGACCGTCTGCTCGCCCTGGCGGCACAGACGTTCGAAGATGGCGCGCCGCGTCGGATCGGCAAGCGTCCTGAACAGCATGTCATGCGCGGTCGTCATTCCAATCAATAACCCGTTGGCTATTGGTTGACGTATAACCGTTGGGATATGTATGAGTCAAGCAGCGAATGAGGGCCACTCGAAACCGCAACGCCCAGGATGCGTCCGCTTCGGAACAATCGCCGGAAGGCGAACGAAACAGAGGCGGCTGACCGGGAATGGCTCTGTGCCTGCGCCGCCACGCCGCGACCCTTCCGAACGACACGGGGCAGGGATTGCCTATGCCGCCGCCGGAACGGTCAAATCCCGCAACAGCGTTGAAAGCTCCGGCTCGTCGATGAGCAATGCGGCATCTGCCGCCGGCAGCCATGCGCGCTGCCGGTTCGCGGCTTCCCGCCAGTCGGCGAGCTCCTCGGTGACCTGCAGCAGGTAGACCGCCACATCGACGCGAATGAAGCCGTTGGTCATGCGTTTCCAATAGGAATAGGTGCCGGCCGGCTGCTTCAGCGCCTTGCCCAGAACGCCCGCTTCTTCCTGGGCTTCGATCGTTGCCGCCTTGCGACCGCTCTTGCCCTTCATCGGCCAACCCTTCGGCACGATGAAGCGCCGCGTGGTGCGCGAGGTGACCAGCAGCACTTCGAGGCTGCCGTCTTCCCGCAATCGATACGGAATCGCCGCCACCTGGCGGATCCGTTGGCCTTTCCTGGCTTTGCGAACTGCTTTCTTTTTGGTCGTTGCCATCCCAAATTCCGGTGAGAGCAGCGTTTTGCCGCATGCTGCCCGCGCGGCAAAAAACCTGTTCCCCTGCAAACGCTAGAGCGTCTCACCGTTTCGTGGAAACGGCGAACCGCTCTATCTCTCTGTCCTGACGCAATTCCCGACGGAAAACCGTGTCACACTTTTCCTGGAATTGCTCTAAAACCACCGCCCTTGCAATCCGCCATTTTGCCAGCAAGTAAGTCGGCTAATAAACTGAAAAAAACAAAATGTCAGCGGCAAACCCTGGAAATCGTGTTGCCGACCGCTTCCATCCGGCATGTCTTGTCATATACCGGCACATCGGGCTGGTTCCTGGGCGGGGTCGGCCGGTCCAGCTCGCGATAAAGTTGCTGCTGCTGCTGGTATTGCTGCCGCTGCAACCTGTTCTGCAATTGCTGCAGCTCATTCTGTTGCACCAATGCGTTGCGGTTCGTCGGGATGACGATTTGCGCATAAGACGGCGCGACCTGAGAAATCGCGGCCGCCAGCATGGCGCCGGCCAGAACAGCCAGAGAGTGACGAAGCATCCGCGCGGCTCCCATGCGAAAAACCATGCATCTCATATAGTGCGGGCGGCCAATAACGCCATGGCTGACTGCGAAGCGTGATGCGGCTCACGGAAGCCGCGCGATTGTCGTCATATGACGACTGGCAAACACCGTGCGATTTGGTCAGTGTCCCTTACGTAAGTTTTTGGCTTCCACAACCAAAAAGTTAGGATATCCTAAAAAGGCACCGCTCATCAACCGGCGGTGTATCGACTTGAACGGGCATGACGCGGCCTGCAAGCCGCAAGGGACGTGGCGCTGACTTAAGGGTGGTGAGCGCGATCACGACGAGGGTGGGGCATGTCGCTGTTTTCGAATCGGCGCGCGCAATGTGCGTTGTGCATTGCGGATCATCGGTCTGGTGCCAGGGGAACAGGAGCCGGCGATCTCAACCTGAGCATCGGCCGGGCCGCGGTCCTGGCGGGCCGTCTCGGTTTCTTGCTCGGCGCGACGGCTCTGGCCGGGCTTTCCGTCCATTGCGGCTCTGCCCATGCGCAGGTGGTGATCAACAATGACGGGGCGCCTGGCGATGATGGCGCCAACGCCTTCGGCGATTCGGACGGCGAGAACGGCGACCCTGGCGGAAATTCCACCTTCACCAACAATGCTCCCATCTCCACTGTGGGAACGGCTGCCTTTGTCGGCAGCGCCAAGGGAGGCGACGGCGGCGACGGCGGCACCGTCATCCACGCCACCGCGATCCCGCCCTTTGTCGAACTCGAGGGCGGCGACGGCGGAGATGGCGGGCCCGGCGG
>NZ_RZTO01000524.1:0-4473 GCF_003997225.1 Mesorhizobium sp. M2C.T.Ca.TU.002.02.1.1 | reverse complement strand
CCTATGTCGAGAAGACGCAAAAAGCCGAACGCCCGCCGCTGTCGCGGCCCGAGCGCGAGGAGCAGGGCTCGACGCTGTTCATCGACCCGGCGACGCGCGCCAATCTCGAACTGCTGCGCACGCTCTCCGGCAGCCGCGACGGCTCGCTGTTCAAAGCGATCGACCGAACCGTGACCGGCGGCGGGGCGCGCTTGCTCGCCGACCGGCTGATGGCACCGCTGACCGATCCAGAGGCGATTGCAGCCCGACTGGATTCGGTGTCGTTCTTCCGCACCGAGACACGGCTTTGCCAGGGCCTGCGGACGAGCCTCAAAAGCGTCGCCGACATGCCGCGGGCGCTGTCCAGGCTGGCGCTCAACCGCGGCGGTCCGCGCGATCTGGGCGCGCTGCGCGCCGGATTCGAAGCGGCCGGCGCGATCACCGAACTGTTCGCGGCGGCCGCCCTGCCCGCCGAGCTCGCCGCGGCACTTGCCGCGATCAAGGCTCTGCCCGAGGCGCTCGCCCGCCACCTCAGCGAAGCGTTGGACGACGAGCTACCGCTGATCAAGCGCGACGGCGGCTTCGTGCGAACCGGCTATCACGCCGAGCTCGACGAGATGCGGGCGCTGCGCGACGAATCGCGAAAAGTGATCGCCGGGCTGGAGCGCTCGCTGATCGAGGAGACCGGCATCCGCTCGCTGAAGATCCGGCACAACAATGTGCTCGGCTATTACATCGAGGTCACCGCCAACCATCATTCGCTCATGACCGGCAGCGACGCCGCCAAGGCGCGCTTCATCCATCGCCAGACCATGGCCAACGCCATGCGCTTCACCACGACGGAACTGGCGGAGCTGGAATCGAAGATCGCCAACGCCGCCGACCGGGCGCTGAGCATCGAGCTCGCCGCGTTCGACCGGCTGACGGCGGAAGTGGTGGGCGAGGCCGAACGGATCCGCGCCGGGGCGGAAGCGCTTGCGGCCCTGGACGTTTCATCGGCGCTGGCATTGCTTTCCGAGAGCGAGGGCTGGTGCCGGCCGCTGGTGGATTCGAGCCTCGCCTTCGAGATTGCCGGCGGGCGCCACCCGGTGGTCGAGCAGGCGCTCAGGCGTTCCGGCGAAGGACCGTTCGTCGCCAATGATTGCGACCTGTCGCCCGAAGGCGGCGCCAAGGCCGGCGCGATCTGGCTGCTCACCGGCCCGAATATGGGCGGTAAATCGACGTTCCTCAGACAGAATGCGCTGATCGCGATCCTTGCCCAGACCGGCTCCTACGTGCCGGCTGAGAGCGCCCATATCGGTGTCGTCGACCGGCTGTTCTCGCGCGTCGGCGCCTCGGATGACCTGGCGCGCGGCCGCTCGACCTTCATGGTCGAGATGGTCGAGACCGCGGCGATCCTTAACCAGGCGGGCGAGCGGGCGCTGGTCATCCTCGACGAGATCGGCCGCGGCACCGCAACCTTCGACGGCCTGTCGATCGCCTGGGCGGCCGTCGAATATCTGCATGAGAAGAACCGCTGCAGGGCGATCTTCGCCACGCATTTCCACGAGATGACGGCGCTGGCCGGCAAATTGCCGCGGCTTCACAACGTCACCATGCGGGTCAAGGAATGGGAAGGCGACGTCGTCTTCCTGCACGAGGTCGGCAAGGGTGCGGCCGACCGCTCCTATGGCGTGCAGGTGGCGCGACTGGCCGGCCTGCCCGAGGCGGTCGTCGCCCGCGCCAAGGAGGTTCTGCATCAGCTGGAAGAGGGCGAGGTTTCGGGCAAGACCAATCGGCTGGTCGACGATTTGCCGCTGTTTTCGGTGGCGATGAAGCGCGAGGCGCCGAAGCCGGCGAAAAGCGATGCGCTGGGCGAAGCGCTCGGCGCGATCAATCCCGACGAGATGACGCCGCGCGAGGCGCTGGAGGCGCTCTACCGGCTGAAGGGTCTGTCGAGCCGGTAATCAGAACAATCGGAACATCGGCGTCACCAGTCCTGCCGACTGGAGCCAGCCGAGCAATTCGACCGCAAGTAACGCTGCAAGGAAGTAAGAGCCGTCGATGGCGGTCCGCCTCAGCGCCGCCGAATCGAACGTGACGGGAGACGGGCCCGAAACATCGTTATCATCGCGCCGCAGACGGGGAAAGAAGGCCGGCACGCGTCGACGATAGCGCCAATAGGCCTCGCCAAAGATCGCATCCAGCGCCATCGCTTCGCGCATCGCGACATAGGAAAAGACCAGGCAGGTGAAGACAAAAAGAGCCGCCGAAAGGATCAGCGACCCGAATGTCAGCCCGACGCCGGCCAGCCCAAGGGCCGAGAAGAAATAGAGCGGGTTGCGCGTATAGGCATAGGGGCCGGTTGTGACGAGTTCCCGGTTCTTGCGCCCGCCAACGTAGAGCGACGCCCAGCAGCGGCCGCCGATGCAGATGAGGATCAGCACGGTACCCGCAAATTCCAGCATTTCGCGAAAGGTGCTGCCTTGCGGCCACCCACTCTGCGCAAGCAGGACCGGCGCCAGGACGACGAGCGCAGCCAGCCAAAGGAAGCGCATCCTTCTGCCCTGTTGAAAAACCGTCGGGGAGAGCGGCATCGGGAATTTCTTCTGCATTTGCGTCACCGCCTCAGTCGTTGCGCACCGCGGCTCCCTTGTCGGTCCAGGCCGGCGGCAGGCCTATCCGATCGCCGACAAAGCCGACGAGACCGGGTGACTTTCCGAAGGCCTTGCAGGCCGGGTATTTCGGCCCGCCGCCGACCATGGCGCGCAGTTCCGCCCTGGTCGGGAGCGACGGCAGCTTGCCGAAAGGCGTCGTGCCGGTGACAAGGAGCTTGCTGAAATCGTGGCCGAACTTCGCCGCCAGGTCGTAGGCATCGCCTTCGCGGGCGACCCGGCCGGAATCCAGCAGGGCGTTGGCGCCACGTCCCCAGATCATGGCAGCCGCCTGCTTGCCGTTTTCACCGATCGCTTCGGCTTCAAGCGACAGGCTGCCCAATCCGATCGGCAGGCGCGGGACCGGAACGCGGACTTCGGGGAGCGCGACGGAAACCGCCGTTGACGCGACCTTCGAAACGCCCACCGCCAGCGCATTCGTCGGCGCCACATGCGTTACCATCGCGTGGACGGTCAGGTCGGCCGGCTCGGTCAGGGCGACCACTTGAAAGCGCTGGCTCAGGCCGGAGCAAAGGGTCCTGTCGACGGCGTTCGTGATCAGACCGCGCTGCGCCGGTGTCAATGTCGATGTTCCGGCGGCAGGTTGCGAAAAGCCCGTCGGAATGATCCGGACGGTTTTTGCCGCAAGCACGTCGTCCTTGCTCACCCGCATCAGTGAGCGGGCCAACAAACCGTCCGACGGTTTCAACTCGTCATAGGATTGCAGCGAGCCTACCTGATCGAGCGGCGCGGACGCGCAGCCGACCGCGAGCATGCTCAAGACCAGCACAAACGGCCATACTATGCGGTGGTCCGCGCGGCACGCGCGCGGATCGAACAGGCCACGACCGGTGTGAGCCTCGCGACGGGAACGCAAGCAAGCTGCCATAGATGCCTCTGTCTGGATGCGCCCGGTGGGCCGTGTTGGGGAGCGTCAATAATTGCACTCAGTGCAAAAATTAATGGCGCCATTATGGCGAGGCGTGATGACGGGACTTGAATGCGCGCCAAATTTCTTGTCGCATTTGAGGAAAGGTCGTGTCAGGAGCGCCTCATGAACGATGCGCCAAAACCAGAAGGCTTGCGCGAGCGGAAGCGGCGAGAAACCTCCCACCGCATCGCAGCAGCCGGCCTGAACGCTTTCCTGGCCAAGGGCTATGACGCGACCACGCTCGACGAGATCGCCGCAGCCGCCGGCATCTCGCGCCGGACGTTCTTCCACTATTTCAAGAGCAAGGACGAGGTTCTGCTGGCGTCTCTGGGCAACTACGCGAGCATGGTCAAAGCCATGATCCTTGCCGAGCCACCGAGCGGATCGGCGATCGACATCGCCCGCGGCGCATTGCTCAATCTTGCCGGCAGTTTCCATGCATCGGAGATGATGGCGACCGCCAAACTCATGCGGGAAAGCAAGACGCTGCGCTCGCGCACGCATGCGGGCTACCTACAGCTCGAGCAAGCCATCTTCGACGGCTTATCCGAGTTGCGGCCGGACGAGGCACGCAACAGTCTGCGGCTGGTCTCCCTCGTGGCGGTCGTGGCGTTGCGCCTGGCCGTGGAAACATGGCAGCAGCAGCAGGCCAGGCATCCGCTGGCAGGATATGTCCGGGATGCCTTTGAACGGCTGAAGGCCGAGATTCGATAAGTCCAGTCGTCTGAGGCGTCGCAAAGAACAAAAGCCGTGTTGACTCATTGTACCGATCGGTACAATGTCGGCTATCGACAATCGAAACCGACAGGAGATTTCCATGAGCCGTCCGCCATTGCCGCCCTTCACGGCCGAGACAGCGGCGCAAAAGGCGCGCCTTGCGGAGGACGCCTGGAACAGCCGCGACCCTGAGCGGGTTTCGCTTGCCTATAC
>NZ_RZTO01000523.1:0-4493 GCF_003997225.1 Mesorhizobium sp. M2C.T.Ca.TU.002.02.1.1 | reverse complement strand
CATCCGGTCGCCGCGGCCGTCGCGCTGGAGAACATCAAGCTGATCGAGGAGCGTGACCTCGTCGGCAATGCGCGCAAGGTCGGCGCGCACCTGCAGGCAAGGCTGCGCAAGCTCGCCTCGCATCCGCTGGTGGGCGAGGTGCGCGGCGTCGGTCTCATCGCCGCGGTCGAGCTTGTCGCCGACAAGGCGACCAAAGCGCCGTGGGGCAAGCCGGCGGCGCTCGGCGCGCTGGTCAACGGCTTCCTGCAGCAGAACGGCGTCATCTCGCGCAACATGGGCGACGCGATCGCCTTCTGTCCGCCGATGATCATCACCGAGGCGCAAATCGACGCCCTGGTCGATGCCTTCGAGCGGTCGCTCGACGCTGCGTTGCCGCAGGTTTACCCGCAGGGCTGAAGGGCTTCGTGGGTATCCGGCGCGGGTGGCGGTTGCTCTTTCTCGCGTTGACATATAAGATATAAGATGTACGTTGCGATGCCTATTGGATACATTCTTATTGCAATACGTCGTGAAACATTATGAAATGCCAACGCAGAAGTGGCAATTGGATACAAAGGCAACCGAAGCCGAAATCGAAAAAACTTCAGCCCAGCAGGGCGCTGAAAAATGGGAGACTGATATGAGAGGATTGAAGAAATCACTGGCCTTGGCGCTGTCAGCGACGGTGCTGTCGGCCGGAATGGCGCAGGCCGCCGACTGGTGGCCGTTCAAGATCGCTTCGGCCAAGGACGGCGATCTGAAGAATGTCGGAGAGATAGAGTACAAGCCGCTCGACAAGGCGGAGAAGCCCTGGAAGCTCTGCGTGCTCTTCCCGCACCTGCAGGACAGCTACTGGGTCTCGGTGGACTACGGCATCGTCGAGGAAGCGAAACGCCTCGGCGTCAAGGTGACGGTGCTGCAGGCCGGCGGCTACACCGCCCTGCCGAAGCAGATCTCGCAATATGACGACTGCGTCGCTTCGGGCGCCGACGCCATCCTGATCTCGGCCATCTCGGAAGCCGGCGTGGCCGCCAAGATCAACGAGGGCATGGGCAAGGGCATCGTCAACATCGCCGTCGCCAATCCGATCCTGGAGACGCCGATCACCGCCCGCATCACGCCCGACTTCTACCAGAAGGGTTTTCAGACCGGCGAGTATGTGAAGAAGTATCTCGGCGACAAGCAGGGCACCGCAGTGGCGTTCCCCGGGCCGCAGGGCAGCGGCTGGGCCGAGACCTACATGAACGGCTTCCGCGACAGCACCAAGAGCGGCAACATCAAGCTGGTCGGCGAGATGTTCGGCGAGGCCAGCGTGCCGGCGCAGCTCAAATTGGTCGAAGACGCGCTGCAGACCCATCCGGACGTCAACGTCATCTGGGGCGGTGCCCCGACGGCGGAGGCCGCGATCGGCGCTGTGGCCGATGCCGGCTTGAGCAACGTGACGATCATGTCGTCCTATGAGAACCAGACCATGCTGAAGGCCGTCAAGGACGGCTCGGTGCTCGGCTTCGCCACCGAGTATCCGGTCATCATGGGACGCATCGGCGTCGACCTCGCGGTGCGCGCGCTGGAGAAGAAGGATCACGAAAAGGTCCTGCTGGTTGCCCCCGGCATCGTTACCAAGGACAATGTCGACAAGATCGACACGACCCAGATCTTCGCGCCGGACAACTGGCGCCCGGTGTTCTCGGTCGAATAGTAACGAGGCCGCCGGCGCGGCCTTCAGCTTCGCGATCATATCGCGATCCTCCCGGCCTGACCGCCTTGCAGAAGGCGGTCAGGCGACTTGACGCAATTCCGGGCGAACCGCCACGCAGTTTGCTTGAATTGCTCTTGCCGGCTTTGGGCCTTTGGACGAGATGCTGGAAGTTACAGGGTTCACCAAGAGATTCCGCGGCATCGCCGCGCTCGACAATGTCGACTTCTCCCTCAACGAGGGCGAGGTCCACGCGTTGCTTGGCGAGAATGGCGCCGGCAAGTCGACGCTCATCAATCTCATTGCCGGAACGTTTCCCTGGGCCGAAGGCGTCTACCGCATCAACGGCCGCACGATCACCAGCCTGACGCCGCAGGTGGCGCAGGAGATCGGCATTGCCGCGGTCTTCCAGGAATTCAGCCTGGTGCCCGACCTCACCGTGGTCGAAAACATCTTCCTCGGCCGCGAACAGTCGTCCGGACTGTTCCTGAAACGCAAGCAGATGCGCCAGGCCGCGGCCGAGCTTCTGGACAGTCTCGGCTTCCATTTGCCGCTCGACGAGAAGGTCGCCTTCCTGTCTCGCGCGCAAAAGCAGATGGTCGAGATCGCCAAGGCGCTGCGCATGCGGCCGAAGGTGCTCATCCTCGACGAGCCGACCGCGTCGCTCACCGACGGCGAGGCGGAGAAGCTGTTCAATGCCGTGGCGCTGCTGAAGGCGCGCGGCGTGGGCATCATCTACGTCTCGCATCGCATGAGCGAGATCCGCAACCTCTCCGACCGCGTCACCGTGCTGCGCGGCGGCAAGAAGATCGGCACGGTGGTCACGGCCGAGATTTCGGACGAGGGGCTGATCGAGATGATGGTCGGCCGTCCCGTCGAGCAGCTCTTTCCGAAGATCGAGCACAAGCCCGGCGCGGTCAGGCTCGAGGTGCGGGATCTCACGACGGAGAAGCACTCCGTCATCAACGCTTCCTTCACCGCCCGCGCGGGTGAGGTGGTCGGTCTTGCCGGCCTCGTCGGTTGCGGGCGCAGCGAGCTCTGCCGCGCCGTGTTCGGCCTGGAGACCATCGAGGCAGGCACCATCAGCCTGGGCGACAAGCCGGTCGAGCGGCCGACGCCGACGTCGATGCTTGCCGCCAATGTCTGCTATTTTCCGGCCGATCGCGGATCGGAAGGCCTGGCACTGGCGAGATCGGCGCGCGAGAATGCGACCATGAGCTCGCTCGACCTGCCGGCGCTGTCGTCCGGACCGGTGCTGAAGTTCTGGCGCGAGACCGAGGCGATCAAGGAGCCGCTCGGCAATCTCGCGTTGCGACCGATGGCGCCCGAGCGCAGGGCCTCCGCCTTCTCCGGCGGCAATCAGCAGAAACTGATGCTGGCGCGTGGCCTTATGAAATCTTTCGACGTCTATCTGTTCGACGAACCCACCGTCGGCATCGATGTCGGCGCCAAGGCCGATGTCTACAATCTCATCAAGTCGCTGGTCGAGGCAGGCGCCTCGGTCGTCGTCTCGACGTCCGAATTGCCGGAGCTGATCAATCTCGCCTCGCGTGTCTATGTCATGCATGAAGGCAAAATCGTCGCCGAGCTTGCCCAGCATGAGCTCAGCGAAGCCCAGGTGCTGTCGCATTATTTCGGAGGGCACGCATGAGCTCTGAAACGGCGACCATGACCGTTGCCAACGCGCCATTGCACCGCGCAAGCCGACTCGACCGCTTTCTCATGCAAGGCGGCATCGTCATCACCTTCCTGGTCGTGGCGGTGGTCGCAACCGCGCTGATCGAGCCGCGCTTCCTCAACCGGCTCAACCTGCTCAACGTCATGCGCAATTTCGCGCTGCTACTCATCCCGTCGCTGGCGCAGATGCTGGTGATGACGGCCGGCGGTTTCGATCTCTCCGTCGGCGCGGTGGTGGCGGCGACCTCGGTGGTGACGGCCGCGGTGATGCTGGTCGGCAGCATCTATTTCCCCGGCATGGAATTGGCCCTCATCATCGCCTCGCTGGTGATCGCCCTTGGCGTCGGGGCGCTTGTCGGGCTCGTCAACGCCGGTCTGGTTTCGATCTTCTCGCTCTCGCCCTTCATGGTGACGCTGGCGATGATGTCGGTGCTGATGGGCATCGCGCTCTATTTCACGCAAGGCATCCCGATCTACGGCGTGGTGGATTCCTTCGTCGCCAATGTCGGGCGCGGCCAGTTCCTCAGCCTGCCGATCGTGCTTTGGGTGGCGCTCGGCGTCCTTGCCGCGTGTATAATCATGCAGCGCTTCACGGCGCTCGGCCGCCATATCTACGCTGTGGGCAGCGACCAGCGCTCGGCGCGCCTGTCGGGCGTTGCCACAAGCCGCACGCTGATTGCGGCCTACATGCTCGCCGGCCTGCTCGCCGCGCTGACCGGCTTCCTAATGACGTCGCGGCTCGGCTCGGGCCAATCCACCATCGGCGGGACGCTGGCGCTCGAGACCATCGCCGCCGCGGTCATCGGCGGCGTGTCGCTGCGCGGCGGCGTCGGACGCGCCGAACTGGTGGCATTGGCGGCGCTGTTCCTGTCGGTGATCGCCAACGCCATGAACCTGGTGCAGGTCGACAGCAAATATCAAACGCTGGTGCTCGGCGCTGTGCTGATCGTGGCTTTGGCCATCGAACGGCTTCTGTTGAGAAAGCGGCAGGCATGAGCACGGAAGCCAAGACACAACCGATGACTCAGCCTTCCGGCCTCTCGCCGAAAGAGATCCTGCGCGCCGCGCGGCTGCCGATCGCCATCGTCGTCGTGCTGGTCCTGTTTGGCCTGGTCGAACCGCGCGTGCTTTCCTTCGGCAA
>NZ_RZTO01000522.1:0-4496 GCF_003997225.1 Mesorhizobium sp. M2C.T.Ca.TU.002.02.1.1 | reverse complement strand
CGCCTTAGCGTCACGGCATGGATCCCAGGGTCTGCGCCGCGTCGCTGCGCTCCTTGCTCCGCCCTAGAATGACGGAGCGGAGGCGCCGCCTCAGTGCAGGATCTGCGACAGGAACAACTTCGTGCGCTCGTGGCGCGGATGATCGAAGAACTCGGCCGGCGTGTTCTGCTCGACGATCTGGCCCTGATCCATGAAGATCACCCGGTTGGCGACCTTGCGGGCAAAGCCCATCTCATGGGTGACGCACAGCATCGTCATGCCTTCCTCGGCAAGGCCAACCATCGTCTCCAGCACTTCCTTGATCATTTCGGGATCGAGCGCCGAGGTCGGTTCGTCGAACAGCATGATGCGCGGATTCATGCAGAGCGAACGAGCGATCGCCACACGCTGCTGCTGGCCGCCGGAGAGCTGTCCGGGATATTTGTTGGCCTGTTCCGGAATCTTGACGCGCTTGAGGAAATGCATGGCGATTTCCTCGGCCTGCTTCTTCGGCATCTTGCGCACCCAGATCGGCGCCAGCGTGCAGTTCTCCAGGATGGTGAGATGCGGGAACAGGTTGAAGTGCTGAAACACCATGCCGACCTCGCGGCGCACCTCGTCGATCTTCTTCAGATCGTTGGTGAGTTCCTTGCCGTCGACGATGATCTTGCCCTTCTGGTGCTCCTCCAGTCGGTTGATGCAGCGGATCATGGTCGATTTGCCGGAGCCGGACGGGCCGCAGATGACGATGCGCTCGCCGCGCATCACCTTGAGGTTGATATCCTTCAGCACATGGAACTCGCCGTACCATTTGTGCATGCCGACGATGTCGATGGCGACGTCGGTGGTCGAGACATGCATCTTTCCGGCGTTGACCTTGAGGTCTTCCGCGCTGACGGCGTTTTCGGTGGCCATGGCCAATTCCCCTTATCGTTGTTCATGATACATGTCCCAAAACCGCTCCACAGTTTTGGGACATGCATCAGCGTTTGTAGCCGGTGTCGAGCCGGCGTTCGGTGTACATTGAATAGCGCGACATGCCGAAGCACAACAGCCAAAAAACGAAGGCGGCGAAGATCAGGCCGGACTTCGGGGTCTGGGGTGTCGCCCAGTTCGGGTCGGCGAAGTTCTGCTTCACCACGCCGAGCAGGTCGAACATCGAGATGATCAGGACCAGACTGGTGTCCTTGAGCATACCGATGAAGGTGTTGACGATGCCTGGGATGACCAGCTTGAGCGCCTGCGGCAGCACGATCAGGCCCATCTTCTGCCAGTAGCCGAGGCCGAGCGAGTCGGCCCCTTCATACTGGCCCTTGGGGATCGCCTGCAGGCCGCCGCGCACCACTTCGGCCATATAGGCGGCGGCAAACAGCGACACGCCGATCAGCGCCCGCAGGTATTTGTCGAAGGTGACGCCCGCGGGCAGGAACAGCGGCAGCATGACGCTGGCGAAGAACAGCACCGTGATCAGCGGAATGCCGCGCACCGTCTCGATGAAGACGACGCACAGCCATTTGATGATCGGCATCTTCGAACGCCGACCGAGCGCCAGCACGATGCCCAAAGGCAGCGACACGGCAATGCCGACGAAAGACAGGCTGAGCGTGACCAGCAACCCGCCCCAACGCGGGGTTTCGACATGCGGCAGGCCGAACATGCCGCCGACCAGCAGGAAGAAGGCGACGATGGGCAGCGCCACGAAGAGCAGGATCGCGTTCAGCCCCTTGCGCGGCACGCGTGGGATCAGCATCGGCACCAGCAGCGCCACGAACAGGATGGCGACCAGGATCGGCCGCCAGCGCTCCTCGATGGGATAGGTGCCGAACATGAACTGGCCGAACTTGGCGTTGACGAAAGCCCAGCAGGCGCCGGTCCAGCCGTCGGGTTGGATGCCGCCCTGCGAAGCGGTCGTGCATACCGTGCGGTCCGGGCCGGTCCAAACGGCGTTGATGAAGGCCCAGTTGATGATTTGCGGCAAGACCCAGAGCACGATGGCGATGCCCAACACCGTGAGGATGGTGTCGCCGACCGAACCGATCAGGTTCTTACGCACCCAGGCATAGGCGCCGCGTTCGGTAGGCGGCGCGGGCTGCGCCAGCGCCATCTCGGCGCGCACCCAGGACATATCGTGTTCCTGCATGGCCCTACCTCTCCACCAGCGCCATTCTGGCGTTGACGATGTTCATGACAAAGGACGTCACGAGACTGAGCACCAGATAAGCGATCATCATGATGAACACGCCCTCGACCGCCTGCCCGGTCTGGTTCAGCACGGTGCCGGCGGTGGCGGTGAGATCGGGATAACCGATGGCGATCGCCAGCGAGGAGTTCTTGGTCAGGTTGAGATACTGGCTGGTAAGCGGCGGGATGACGATGCGCATCGCCTGCGGGATGACCACCAGCCGCAAGATCGGGCCGGAACGCAGGCCGAGCGCGGCCGCTGCTTCACTCTGGCCCTTGCTGACGCCCCTGATGCCTGCGCGCACGATCTCGGCGATGAAGGCCGCCGTGTAGAAGGACAACGCCAGCAGCAGCGACAGGAACTCCGGCTTGATCCAGAAGCCGCCGGTCAGGTTGAAGGTCGACTGCTTTGGGAAATCGAAGGTGAGCGGCATGCCGGCAAGCAGAAAGGCGAGCACCGGCAGGCCGACAATAAGCGCAACGGAGGTCCAGAACACCGGGAATTGCTGGCCGGTCGCACGCTGCCGCTGTCGCGCCCTGTGGGCGACGAACCAGGTCATCGCGATGGCGAGCAGCAATGCGACGCCGATCAGCCAGGAGCCATCTCCCCAGACGGCGCGCGGCAGATAGAAACCACGCTGGTTGAGGAAGGAGCCGAGGGGCAGATGGATGCTCTCGCGCGGTGGCGGCAGCACTGCGAGCACGCCGGAATACCAGAAGAAGATGACCAGCAGCGGCGGAATGTTGCGGAAGATCTCGACATAGACCGTGCAGATCTTGCGGATCAGCCAGTTGTTCGACAGGCGGCCGATGCCGATGGTGAAGCCCACGACGGTGGCAAGCACGATGCCTGCGACGGCAACGATGATCGTGTTGAGCAAACCGACGACCAGCGCGCGGAAATAGGTCGAATCGGACGTGTAGGCGATCGGCGTGTCGGAAATGTCGAAGCCGGCCCTGCTTTTCAGGAAACCGAAGCCTGACGCGATGTGCAGGCGCTGGAGGTTTTCGATCACATTGTGGACGATCCACCAGATCGAACCAAACAGCAGGATCACAACCAGCGTCTGGAAGAACAGGCCGCGTATTCTCGGGTCATTGATGAAGGAGCCGCGGCTCGACCCCTCGCGAAGGATTTCCTGCGAAGCCATGGACCGTCCCCTGGAAAGAGAAACCGGGAGGCAGGTGACCTGCCTCCCGGATCACGTTTCAATCAGCGGATCGGCGGACCGTATTGCAGGCCGCCCTTGGTCCACAGCGCGTTGATGCCGCGCGCGATCTTGAGCGGGCTGCCCGAGCCGACATTGCGCTCGAACATTTCACCGTAGTTTCCGACGGCCTTGACGATATTGACGACCCAGTCGTTGGAGAGGCCGAGATCGGCGCCATACTTGCCGTCGGGCTCTGTGCCGAGGATACGCTGGATGTTCGGGTCGGTCGACGTCTTCATCTCGTCGACATTCGCCTGGGTGATGCCGGCTTCTTCGGCGTTGAGCAGCGCAAAATAGGTCCAGCGCGCGATATGCGCCCACTGGTCGTCGCCCTGGCGCACGGCCGGGCCGAGCGGCTCCTTGGAGATGATCTCGGGCAGCACGACGTGGTCGGCCGGCGAGGACAGTGTCAGGCGGATACCGTAAAGGCCGGACTGGTCGGTGGTGTAAGCATCGCAGCGGCCTGCGTCATAGGCGGCGTTGACCTCTTCCAGCTTCTCGAACACGACGGGGTTGTATTCCATCTTGTTCTTCTTGAAGTAGTCGGCAAGGTTGAGCTCGGTCGTGGTGCCGCTCTGCACGCAGACGGCGGCGCCCGAAAGCTGCAGCGCGGAGTTCACGCCCGGCAGCTTCTTGGCGTTGATCATGAAGCCCTGGCCGTCATAGTAGGTGACGCCGACGAAATCGAGGCCGAGCGCGCTGTCGCGGTTGCTGGTCCAGGTGGTGTTGCGCGACAGGATGTCGATCTCGCCCGACTGAAGCGCGGTGAAACGCTCCTTGGCGCTGAGCGGCGTGAACTTGACCTTTGAGGCATCACCGAAAACGGCGGCCGCGACGGCGCGGCAGAAGTCGGCGTCGATGCCCTTCCACTCGCCCTTGTCGTCCGGCGCCGAGAAGCCGGCGAGGCCGGTCGAAACGCCGCACTGGATGAAGCCCTTCTGCTTGACGGTGTCGAGCGTGCCGGCCGAAGCGGCGGACGCCATGAACCCGAGCGCGGCGGCGCCTAGGATGCCGATTGCAATGTGTTTCATGACCCACAGACCCTTTTTTCTGTTACAGGCGCCCCTGCTGCCAGGCGACGCTTGATCTTTTTTCGTTTGTGAATGCAGCTTCCCACTTAAGGCC
>NZ_RZTO01000521.1:0-4507 GCF_003997225.1 Mesorhizobium sp. M2C.T.Ca.TU.002.02.1.1 | reverse complement strand
GTGCAGGAATGCGATCCGGCGGAAGCGCATAAATACGGCATTGTCGGCCGCGGCGAGGACACCCATCACGGCTTCCGCATCACCGGCATGGTGGAGAAGCCGAAACAGGGCACCGCGCCGTCCAACCTCTTCATCAACGGCCGCTACATCCTGCAGCCGGAAATCTTCGGCATCCTGGAAAGACAGGAACGCGGCGCCGGCAACGAAATCCAGCTGACCGACGCGATGCTGAAGCTGGAGAAACAGCAGCCCTTCTACGGCTATCACTACAAGGGGCGCACTTTCGATTGCGGCTCGCCGGAAGGTTTCGTCGAAGCCAACGTCGCCTTCGCGCTATGGCGCAGCGACATGAACGGAAGCATGGCCGGCGTCATCCGCACGCTGCTCGACGAGGTGCGGCCGGCGGAGCGCCGCGGCGCGGCGTTCTAAAGCGCGTCGCGATCTTTCAGATTCGCTCCATGCGCCTTAGGTTTTTGATATTACGCATGTCTTTGCCCCGAAACCGGTTTCCGCTTTCGGGAGACATGCTTTAGTCAACGTCGTCCAGTTCCTCGTGGATGTCGGCGACGATGTCCATGCGCTTGAGCGCCGCGTCCCCGACATACTCGGCATAGGCGACGGCAAGCAGACGCGTTACGCTGGCCATGCTCGTGTGTGACGGGCCAAGGCCCAGGCTGGTCACATGGCAGGGCAGAACGACCTGCGAGAACCGCTCGGCACGGCCAACATAGGTCTGGTCGGTCGCGGTGATGATGTTGACGCGTGTCGTGTGCAGATAAGCCAGGATCGGCTTCAATATCTTGGGGCGAGGGTCCAAGGTCAGCAGTATCAGCACGTCGCGTGGGCCCGTCATCGCCAGTGCCTCGGCCCAACTGCCGCTGCCATCGTTCAACAGCATGACGCCGTGGCGCAGCCTCGCCAACAACAGCCGCGCGTAGCGCGCGAGCCCTTCTTCGAGGCCGACGCCCAGCACCCAGACCTGCCGTGCCTCGGCAATAAGCTTGGCCGCCGCCGTCATTCTGGTCGAATTCAGTTCCTCGAACGTGCGCGTGAGGCTGGTCAATTCCAGTTCGAGGTGGGCCGCAATTGGACCGAGCGTCCCGCGATCGGCAGCGGATCTGGCGAAATGGTAGGGTTGCGTGCGGTTTCGCTCTTCCCGCGCCTGGGTCCGCACCTCGTTGAAATCCGAATAGCCCAGTGAACGGAAAAACCGTGCGGCGGTCGCCTTCGATACCCCGGCCATCTCCGCGAGTTCGGTGGCCGACAGCGCCAGCATGTCGTCTTGTCCTTCCAGGATAAGCCTGCCCAGCTTCTGCTCGCCCTGGGTCAGGCCTGAGAAGCGTTCCTGAATTCGAAGGGTCAATCGGGAAGCCAAGTCGCCTCACTTCGCGCAAAAAGGGGCTTGCAATCATGAAACCCGTGTTTCACAGTTATGAAACAATGAAACTCGAGAGGGCTGTTCGTGTCCACATCAAAAATCATCCGACAGAGAATATGGTCGAAACTCGCCGATGTGGCTAAGCCGGATACTCGATTTCACCTGAATTTTGGCGAGGTCATTCCCGATTTCGAAGGATCGGAAGAAGCCACCGACAAGATCGCGGCGATGGATGCGTACAAGGGCACGAAATACGCGTTCATCACGCCCGACAATTGTCTGGTCGATCTTCGCCGCCGCCTGATCGAGCGCGGCGTGCCTTTCGTGATGTCGACATACGGGATCTATCGCGGCTTCGTGATGATCGAGCCCGGCATGGTGCCGAAGGGAGCCGAGCTCTATGCCGCCTGGCTCGACGGGATGGAGCATTTCGGCAAGCCCGTCACGCTCCAGGACGTCGCTGCCCGCGGCCGGTTCGACATCATGGTCACCGGCGCTTCCGCGGTGTCGCTGGACGGCGTCAGATTTGGCAAAGGGCACGGCTTTTTCGATCTTGAATGGGGCATGTTCACCGATATCGGTATCGTCGACGAGAGGACGCCGGTCGTCGCCGTCGTGCACGACGTCCAGGTCGTCGAGGACAAGCTGGTGCCGAGCGAAACGGACATCCTGGTCGACTACATCGCGACGCCAAGCCGACTGATCTCGGTCGAGAAGCGTGGAAAGCGGCCGCACGGCGTCAAGTGGGACCTGCTTGAACCCGAGCAGATCGCCTCGACCCCGCCCATCCGGGAACTGCAGAGAATAAGAGGCCTCGCGTAACGGGGCGATACAAGCAAAGAAGGGGAATAGCATGCCTAAAACATTGGACCGCCGTCATTTCATGGCCCTGATGGGCGCGGGCGTGGCGTTACCGGCCATGGCCCGCATCGCCAGGGCCGCCAATCCGCTCACGATGCAGGCGGCGTGGATCAACGATGCCGAATTCACCGGCTATTTCACCGCCATCGACAATGGCTATTACAAGGATGAAGGGCTGGACCTGACCTATTTGTCCGGCGGCCCGGACGTCATTCCGGAGAGCTCGATCGTCGCCGGCAAGGCCGATCTGGCGCTGACCACCCCGGACACCACGATCAAGGCGATCATCGAACAGGGCGCCAAGTTCAAGATCATCGGCACCCAGTACCAGAAGAACCCGCACGGGATCATTTCACTGGCGTCGAAGCCGATCAACAATCCGAAGGAATTGGAAGGCAAGACATTGGCCGTGCCACCGGTCAACGTGATCTCCGTCGAGGTGATGCTGAAGATCAACGGCGTCGATCGGGCCAAGGTCAACATCGTGCCATACGCCTACGATCCGACACCGCTGATCAAGGGAGAGATCGACGCATCGCTCGATTTCACCACCAACGTGCCCTACACGATCAAGCAGGCCAGCGGCGTCGATGCCCACTTCTTCCTGCTTTACGACTATGGCTACACGATCTTCCAGGATACTGTGGTCGTGATCGAGGACACGCTTGCCAGCAAGCGCAAGGAGCTCGTGGCCTGGCTCCGCGCCAGCCGCAAGGGATGGGCCGAAAACCTCAAGGATCCGAACGCCTATCCGCCGAAATTCGCGGAAACCTGGTTCAAGGGCACCGGCCGCACCATCGACAACGAGGTCTTCTTCAACAATGCTCAGAAGCCATTGATCGAAAATCCGGGCGGCGCCTTCGCCATGAGCGAGGAAGGCATCGCCAAGACGCTCGACGCTCTTGGCCAGGCCGGCATCAAAGGCTCGCGCGAAATGTTCGACACGACGCTTCTCCAGGAAGTCTGATGGCCGGTGCGGGCGGAATCCGGCTCTCCGATGTTTCGAAGACCTTTGTCGCGCGAGGCAAGACCGTCGAAGCCTTGCGCGACGTCTCGCTGGTTTGCGAGCCGGGTTCGTTCACGGCTCTGCTGGGGCCTTCCGGCTGCGGCAAGTCGACCATATTGCGGCTCTCGCTCGGCCTTGAAAACGCCGACAGCGGAAGGATCGAAGTCGGTGGACAGACATCCGCCAAGGCGACCGCCAGCGGCCTGACTGGCGTCGCCTTTCAGGATGCGGCGCTGCTGCCCTGGCGCAATGTCGAGGACAACATCGCCCTGCCGCTCGACGTGCTCAAGCGCGACCGGGGCGCCTACGCCGCCAAGATCGCGGAACTCATCCAGTTGGTAGGACTGAAAGGCTTCGAGAAGTCGCTGCCGGGCGAGTTGTCCGGTGGGATGCGCCAGCGAGTCGCGATCGCGCGCTCGCTGGTCACCGAACCCGGCGTCCTCTTCCTCGATGAGCCATTCGGCGCGCTGGATCAGATTCTTCGGCGGCAGATGAACATCGAGCTGCAGCGCATCTGGGCCGAGACACGTTGCACGGCGCTTCTGGTCACGCATGGCATCGACGAAGCGGTATTCCTGGCCGACCGCGTCGCGGTGATGCACAGCCGGCCGGGCCGCGTCGCCGCAATCATCGACATTCCGTTCGCGCGTCCGCGCAGTCCGGACCTGTTTTCCGACCCGGCCTTCCATCAGCTCTGCGACCGGATCGCAGAGGTGCTTCATGGCGGCTGAGCAGGTCTTTCCCGTGCCGAAGGTGTTCGCCTCGACGTCGTGGGTGGCGCCTGTCCGCAATATCGTCGTTCTCCTCGTTCTGTGGGAGATTGCCGGCCGCTTCCATCTGGTCGCCGGTGGCGCGCTGCCTTCGCTGACCGCCATCGGCGAACGTTTCTGGGCGGACCGTGCGGACTATCCGCCGCATGTGTGGTCCACGTTGGTTTCGTCCACCCTGGGTTTCGTCATCGGAAACATCGTCGCCATCGCCGCCGGCATGTCGTTCGTCCTCTCGCCCTTGGCGGCGCGACTGTTTCGCGGTTTCAACGTCAGCATCTTTGCGGTGCCCACCATCGCGATCGCGCCGATCCTGGCGCTGACCATGACCGGCATCTCGCCCCGCGTGACGCTGGCGGCGATCGGCTGCTACTTCGTCACCATGACCGCGACCGTGGTCGGCCTGACGCAGATCGACCTGCGCAGCGCCGATCTGGTGCGGGCCTATGGCGGCGGCAAATGGGATGTGATGCGTTTCGTCCAGTTGCGCAGCGC
>NZ_RZTO01000520.1:0-4509 GCF_003997225.1 Mesorhizobium sp. M2C.T.Ca.TU.002.02.1.1 | reverse complement strand
CCACCGCCAGCACCGCGTTGCCGGCGGCAAGCGCCTGGATCGTTTGGGAAAGCAGCGTCTCGGCGTCCGGGCCGAGGCAAAGCACCCGGCCGCGCGGGGCCAGCGACAGCGTGTTGGCCTCGCCGGTCGGTCCGGGCAGGTCGACCTGGCCGAAATCGAGACTCGCCGCGGCAGCGATTGCCGCCGCGCCCTTGCCGCGCAGATGCTTCCTCAGGATCGCGACGCGATCCGGCCGTGTCGACCAGCCGCCGAGCGTCGGATCCGGCAGATTGTCGGCAAGCTCGGTCGCCGTCACCTTGTGGCCCTCGCCTACTTCGGTGCCGGCCTCCGGTCCCTTGCGGAAGCGGCGCAGGTAATGCGGTCCGCCGGCCTTCGGGCCGGTGCCCGAAAGCCCCTCCCCGCCGAAGGGCTGCGAGCCGACGACGGCGCCGATCTGGTTGCGGTTGACATAGATGTTGCCGGCATGGATGCCGTCGACGAAATGCTGGACGCGGCCCTCGATGCGGGTGTGCAGGCCGAAGGTCAGGCCGTAGCCCTTGCGGTTGATGGCGGCGATCACCGCGTCGATGTCGTCGGCATCGAAGGTCGCGACATGCAGCACCGGGCCGAACACCTCGCGCTCCATCTCCTCGATGCCCTTGACGCGGAAGACATGCGGCGCGACGAAGCGGCCAGTCGCCGGCGCTTCGAGCTTGGCGATCAGCCTGCCTTCCAGCCCCTTCTTCTTGCAGTAGTCGCTGATCGAAGCCTGCGCCTCGTCGTCGATGACCGGGCCGACATCGGTCGAAATCAGCCAGGGGTTGCCGACATTGAGCGCTTCCATCGCGCCCTTCAGCATTTCCAGCATCTTCTTCTCGACGTCCTTCTGCACGTAGAGCACGCGCAATGCCGAGCAGCGCTGGCCGGCGCTCTGGAAGGCCGACGCGAGGATGTCGCGCACCGCCTGTTCCGGCAGCGCGGTGGAATCGACGATCATCGCATTCAAGCCGCCCGTCTCGGCAATCAGCATCGCGTCGGGCGCCGCGGTCTCGGCCAACTGCTTTTCGATCAGCTTGGCGACCTCGGTCGAGCCGGTGAAGCAGACGCCGGCGATGCGCGGGTCGGCGGTGAGCGGCGCGCCGACCGACGGGCCGTCGCCCGGCAGAAGTTGGATGACATCCTCGGGCACGCCTGCCTCGCGCAGCATCTCGACGGCGCGAAAGGCAATCAGCGGCGTCTGCTCGGCCGGCTTGGCGATCACCGAATTGCCGGTGACCAAAGCCGCCGCGATCTGGCCGGTGAAGATCGCCAGCGGAAAGTTCCAGGGCGAAATGCAGACGATCGCGCCACGCGCCTCGGTGCCGTTCTCGGCATTCGGCGCTTCGGCCGCGTAATAGCGCAGGAAGTCGACCGCCTCGCGCACCTCGGCGACGCCGTCGGCCAGCGACTTGCCGGCCTCGCGGGTGGCAAGAGCGAAGAACTCGGCGGCATTGGCCTCGTAGAGGTCGGCGGCGCGGTTGAGGATCGCGGCGCGCTCGGCAACAGGACGCTTCGCCCAGGCGGGTTGCGCGTCGACGGCGATGCGCACCGCGGTCGCCACCTGCTTGGCCGCCGCTTCATGCACCGTGCCGACGATTTCGTCCGGCTTGGCCGGATTGACGATCTGCCGCTGCTTACCGTAGCCGGCGGCGCGCGTGACAGGCTTGGCGTGCCAGCGGTCCGCTCCGGCGAATTCCGCCCTCGCTCTGTCGACGGCCGCGAGCGTCACCGGATCGGTGATGTCGAAGCCCCTGGAATTGCGGCGTCCGGCGCCGAAGATCGCGGCGGGGCGCGCGATCGCCGGGTTGGCGGCGGGACCCTGCGTCTCGACGGCCGCGAGAGGGTCGCGCGCGATTTCCTCGGGCTCGACCTCCTCGTCGGTCAACTGGTGGACGAAGGAGGAGTTGGCGCCGTTCTCCAGCAGACGGCGCACCAAATAGGCAAGCAGGTCGGAATGGGCGCCGACGGGCGCATAGATGCGGCAGCGCGTGCCTTCGGCCTGCCGCACCGTCTCGTGCAGCGCCTCGCCCATGCCGTGCAGGCGCTGGAACTCGAAACTGTCGCGGTCCTTCGCCATCGACAGGATCGCGGCCACGGTGTGCGCATTGTGCGTGGCGAACTGCGGATAGATGCGGTCGGTCATCGACAAAAGCTTCTTCGCGCAGGCCAGGTAGGAAACGTCGGTGTTGGCCTTGCGGGTGAAGACCGGATAGCCGGACAGGCCGAGCGTCTGCGCGCGCTTGATCTCGGTATCCCAATAGGCGCCCTTCACCAGCCGCACCATGATCCGGCGGTCGTATTTCTTCGCCAGCGCATAGAGCCAGTCGATGGCGAAAGCCGCGCGTGGGCCGTAGGCTTGTACGACAACCCCAAAACCGTCCCAGCCGGCAAGTTCCGGCTCGGCCAGGACGCGTTCGATGACGTCGAGCGACAGGTCGAGACGGTCCGCCTCCTCGGCGTCGATGTTGAGGCCCATGCGCGAATGCCGGGCGGCAAGCGCCAGCGACAGGAGCCGCTCGGCCATCACCGGCAGCATCGTCTCGCGCTGCGCCACCTCGTAGCGCGGATGCAGCGCCGAGAGCTTGACCGAAATGCCGTGATTGTAGCGGATGTCGGGGCCGTTCGACCCGGAATCGAGTGAGGAGATCGCGTCCGCATAGGCGCGGTGGTAGCGCAGCGCGTCGGCTTCGGTGCGGGCCGCCTCGCCCAGCATGTCGAAGGAGTAGAGATAGCCCTTCTGCGTCATCGGCCGGCCGCGCTTGACCGCCTCGGCGATGGTGCGGCCGAGCACGAACTGCTCGCCCATCTCGCGCATCGCCGCGGCGACCGCCTTGCGGATCACCGGTTCGCCCAGCCTGCGCACCATGGCGCGCAGCGTGCCTTCGATGCCGCCCTCGCCTTCATCGAGCACGCGGCCGGTCAGCATCAGCGCCCAGGTCGAAGCGTTGACGAAGATCGAGCTGGAACCGCCCGAATGCGCCGACCAGTCATGCGGCGCGATCTTGTCGGCGATGAGATCGTCCATCGTCTCGGTGTCTGGAACGCGCAGCAGCGCCTCTGCCAGGCACATCAGCGCCACGCCTTCCTTGGTCGACAGGCCATAGGCCGAGAGGAAGACCTCCATCAGCCTGGGATCGGTCGAGCCGCGCACCGCGCGCACCAGGTCGGCCGCGCGCGCCGAGATCGCCTTGCGCTCCTCGGCTGACAAGCCCGCCGTCGCCGACAGGCGCTTCACCGCCTCGTCTTCGTCGGGCAAATAATTGGCGCGGATCTGCTGGCGGATGGCGTCGAGCGGCATGGCGGGTCCATGAAAGCGAGCGTGAGCGAACGGTCTGGCGGTCGCCGGACCGAATGGCGCAAGCTAGCACAGCTGCGAATTCCAGTCGGTCCAAAGAAATCGACAGGATAGTCCATTCGATCTATCATATAGGCATCATTTCCAATCTTTTGACTGCCATTTCGATGACCGAAGACCAATTGGACCGCATCGACCGCAACATCCTGTCCGCGCTGGGGCGCGATGGCCGGCTTTCGATGTCTGAGCTGGCTTTGAAGGTCGGCCTGTCGAAGACGCCGGTGCAGGCGCGCGTGAAGCGGCTGGAGAAGGATGGCTATATCAGAGGCTACCGCGCCGTCATCGACCGCGAGCGCATGGGCGAAGGCCATGTCGCCTTCGTCCAGGTGAAGCTGTCGGACACGCACTCGGCAGCGCTCGACGCTTTCAATCGCGCGGTACAGGGCGTGCCGGAGATCGAGCAATGCCACATGATGGCGTCGAGCTTCGACTATTTGCTGAAGGTTCGCACCACCGACATCGCCGCCTATCGCCGGGTCCTCGGCGAGCGCATCTCGGCCCTGCCCCATGTCGCGCAGACGTCGACCTTCGTGGCAATGGAGACGGTGAAGGACAGGTAGCTAGTCGGACAGCGTCTTCAGGAACGCCACCAGCGCCGCCCGCTCGCGATCGGACAGATCGAGCGGATGAACCTCCGACACGCCTTCCACACTGAGCGGCGCCTTCGAATAATGCGCCACCACCTCGTCGAGCGTCGTGAACTGCCCGGCATGCATGTAAGGCGGCCGGCTTGCGGCGCCCCTGAGCGACGGCGTCTTGTAGGCGCGCATGATTTGCGGCCCATCCTTGACCATGAAGCGCAGCTCGCGGCAGGCGCTCTCGTCGCCATCGCGGAACTTGCCGAGACAGTTGAACGGATCGGCCTCGACCTGCGCCACGGCGTCCACCCGCCCGCGGTCCGGCGGCAGGCCGTCCACCGGCGGCACGCCGGTGTTGTGGAAGGCGTTGTCGGTGAAGCGCGGGCCGTTATGGCAGGTCACGCAATTCGCTTTGCCGATGAACAGTTTCAGCCCGAGGATTTCCTCCGGCGAGAAAACAGCATCACCTTGCGGCTTGGCGCCGGTCGCGAGATCGATGGCGAAGCGGTCGAAGCGCGTCTGCTCAGGCTCGATCGAGCGCTCGAAGGCGGCGAGCGC